>JAQXKW010000131.1 GCA_029010655.1 Clostridia bacterium
GACTGCATGAAGGTTTCCTCCTACGGCGGGGAAAACACCTCCAGCACGGGCAAAATCAATATTTTGCTTGACCTTCACCGCAAAGACCTGAGCGAAAAGGACATACTTATAATTGAGGACATTATCGACAGCGGAAGAACACTTTCCTATCTGGCAAGCTATCTTGGGCTGAACGGCGCACGGTCCGTTAAGTCCGTTGCACTTCTGGATAAGCCCTCACGCCGCGAGGTGGATTACGCTCCCGATTATGTGGGAATGGAAATTCCCGACGAATTCGTTGTAGGCTACGGTCTGGACTTTGCGGAAAAATACCGCACGCTTCCCTATGTGGGTGTGCTGAAAGACGAACTTATTCCTCATAAATAAATCATAACCTCCGAAAGGTAATCTCAGAATGAAGAAAAACGGATTAAAAACCGCCATATGGTATGTTCTGCTTATAGGAGCGGTGATTGTTTCCATTTCTTTCCTGTATAAAGGCTCCGGAAACAATACCAAGCTCCAGTACAGCGACATAGTTTCATATTTTGAAAATGATGAAGTGGTAAGCTTCACCGTTGACTGCGACGGCAGCGTTCTTGAAATGAAGGTCAAGGACACAACGGGTGCGGAAAAGAACATTCAGTATAAGCTCGCCGATGTAGGATTTTTCCTTACCGATTTGGAAAAATACATTGATGAAAACACCAATCTTAAAACCTACGATATTAAGCCCGCTACCACCTTCCCCTGGTGGGTGAGCTTTCTCCCCTATCTGATAATTGCCGTAGTGTTCTTCGTGCTTTGGTGGTATATGATGAATCAGGCGACCGGCGGCAAGGGCTCCAAAATAAACAGCTTCGGCAAAGCACGTATTAAGCCCGGAGACAAGAGCCGAGTCTATTTCAGAGACGTTGCCGGCGCCGACGAGGAAAAAGCCGAGCTTGAAGAAATCGTTGAATTTTTGAAGGAGCCTGAGAAATTTACAAAGCTGGGCGCAAAAATCCCCCACGGCGTTCTGCTGATGGGCCCTCCCGGAACGGGTAAAACCCTGCTTGCCAAGGCGGTTGCCGGAGAAGCGGGCGTTCCCTTCTACTCCATTTCCGGCTCCGATTTCGTTGAAATGTACGTGGGCGTGGGCGCCTCCCGTGTGCGTGACCTTTTTGAGACTGCAAGACGTCACCCTGCGTCTATTGTATTTATAGACGAGATTGACGCTGTGGGCAGACAGAGAGGTACAGGGCTGGGCGGCGGTCACGACGAAAGAGAGCAGACCTTAAACCAGCTGCTTGTTGAAATGGACGGCTTCGGCTCAACCGAGGGAATTATCGTTATTGCGGCGACGAACCGCCCCGACGTGCTTGACCCGGCGCTCCTCAGACCCGGCAGATTTGACAGACAGATAACCGTACACGCACCCGACATTATCGGACGTGAAGAAATACTGAAGGTTCACGCAAGGAACAAGCCCCTTGAAGAAGGCGTTGACCTTGCAACCATTGCAAAGGGCACAGGCGGCTTTACGGGCGCCGACCTTGCTAACCTTCTCAACGAAGCGGCGCTTCTTGCCGCAAGAAAGAACAAGACCCTTATCGGCATGGACGAAATCGAGGACGCTTTCACCAAGGTTGTTGCGGGACCTCAGAAGAAATCCATGAAGATAAAGGAATCGGAAAAGCTGAAAACGGCGTACCACGAGGCAGGTCACGCTATTCTTTCCCATGTGCTTCCCCTTATGGACCCCGTTCATCAGATTTCCATTATCCCCAGCGGAAACGCTCTGGGTTATACGCTTAATATTCCCGAGGAGGACAAATACAGCGTATACCGCAACGAGCTAAAGCAGCAGATAAGCATGCTTTTGGGCGGCAGAGTTGCCGAACAGCTTATATTCGACGACTTCTCCGGCGGCGCCTCCAACGATATTCAGAGAGCCACGCAGATTGCACGGAAGATGGTTATGCAGTTGGGTATGAGCGAGCTTGGTCCCATTCTTTTCGGAAGCGGACACAGCGACTCGGAGGTATTCCTGGGTCGTGACTTCTCTCACAACCGTGACTTCTCTGAGGATGTTGCCGCAAAGATTGACGCTCAGATTGAAAAAATCATTAACGAGGCGTACAGCGAAGCCCGCCGTCTCCTTGAGGAGAATATAGATAAGCTTCACTTTATCGCAAAGTTCTTAGTTAAGAACGAGGTCATGAGCGGAGAGCAGTTCAACAGAGCTATGGAGGAGGACGGAGTTACCTTTGAAGAGCTTGAAGAAATGACCGCCGAGCGCCGCCGCCGTTCCGAAAGCGAGAACGCCGCAAGAGCAATTCAGATTGCGGAAAACGAGCGCCGACGCGAGGAGGAGCGCCGCAGAAACGGCGAAATTCCCGATGATGAACAAAGATCCGAGGAAAACTCCCCCGAAAACGAAAGCGACAACGGCGACAGCGACAGCGACGCCGAAGAATAAAAAATCACCGGCTGACAAAGGATCAAACCTTTGTCAGCCGGATTTTTTGTGTTAAATGCGGGGCTCCGCCCCGCGCCCCGCCGCCTTTTGAAAAAGGCGGGCGAAAACTTCCGAAAAAACTTTTATTATTTAGATTTATCGTTTCTCTTTCTTTTGGGGGAGAGAAATAAATCTAAGAGACGCCGATACGCACGCCTATGAATCCTGCAAGGCGGGCGAAAACTTTTATAAAGATATTTCTTGTTTAGTTTCTTTGCGCCGCTTTCTTTCCAAAGAAAGCGGCATTCTGCCTTTCCTCGTACTTCGCATACAAATCCGGGCGGCGTTCCTTTGTAAGGCTCTCCGCCTGCTCCCGGCGCCATTTTTCAATATTGGCGTGGTGACCGGACAAAAGCACCTCCGGCACCTTCATGCCCATAAAATCTACGGGTCTTGTATACTGGGGATACTCCAAAAGATCCCCCTCAAAGCTTTCGATTTCGTGGCATTCCGCCTCGGAAAGCACCCCGTCGCAAAGTCTGCCCACGCAGTCCACAAGCACGCAGGCGGGAATTTCTCCGCCGGTTAAAACAAAATCTCCGATGGAGACCTCCTCGTCCACCAGCAAGTCAATTGCCCTTTGGTCAACGCCCTCGTAATGACCGCACAGAATAACAAGCCTGTCGTACTGAGAAAGCCTTTTCGCCACGTCCTCATTAAGAACCGTTCCTCTGGGGGACATATACACCGTATAAATTTTTTCTCCCTCGGCACGGTCGGCTGTTACCGCCTTGTGGCAATTGTAAATCGGCGGCGCCGCCATTAGCATTCCCATGCCGCCGCCGCAGGGCGTGTCGTCCACTCTGTGCCGTTTATCCTCGGAATAGTCCCTGATATTGTGCACATTAATTTCAAGATGCCCCGCCGACACCGCTCGCCCGATAATACTTTCCGACAGCACCGTTTCCACCATATGGGGAAACAGGGTCATAATATCAAATCTCATATATCAAGAAGTCCTTCGATAGTTTTGACGGTTATTCCCTTTTCAAGGGATATATCCTTTACGAATTCGGGAACGGCGGGAATCATAAATTCTCTCCCGTCCCTCTCAACCACGTATATCTGCTGTGCGCCGGGCTTTATTACGTTTTTCAGTTTTCCCAAAACGTCTCCCGTTTCCGCATCGATTACGGGCAGACCTATCATATCGGCGATAAAGAATTCTCCCTCCTTCAGGTGAAAATCCTCTCTTTTCGCATAAAGCACCGTTCCCCGAAGTGCCGCCGCCTGCTCCACGGTGTCTATTCCCTCAAATGTGCAAACAACCATGCTTTTCTGAATAAAGGAGCTTTGCTTTCTAAGCTCTCTGTACCCGTCGCCCTCTTTAATATACATCCTTTCAAGGGACGCAAGAACCTGCGGCGTGTCGCATCTGTTTTCAAGCCGCATGCCGCCCCGAACTCCGTGAGTAGAGCAAATAAGCGCACATTCCAAGTATTTGTTTTCCATGCTTTTTCCTCGCTTTATCCTCTTTTTCTGCTTTTTGTGCGGCGGCTGTCACCCTACCACTCTGCCGTCGTACAGTCCCTTGCCCTCAGTAATAAGGTTATCGTGGAAACGGAGCCAGCGCACGCTGTCGGTCTCCTCTGTTTCCTCCGTTTCCTCCGTGTCGGATTGTTCGGGCTCGGGCGCCGCAATATAATAAGTATCCTTTTTCAGAACAGTATTTATTCTGCAAAAACGCACGGTAACGCCGTCAAGTATATAAACTCCCGTATCCCCGTTCACCACTCGGACTGCGGTAATGGGAACCTTATACCCTCTGCATATATCCGTTACAAGCTGAACCTTCTGCATTCTGGCAAAGGAAAAGCCCTCCGGCAGATAGTTTGTGCGAAGAATCAGCATTATGCCGCCGTTTCCGGAAAGAATTCTGTATACCTCCATTGTAAGGGACAGGTCCCCCGAAAAACGCACCGTACAGTCGTCTCCCGCCTTATAGGTTTCAAGATATTTCCTGTCAAGAGGGCAGACCGCATACCAGTAGGAATCCGTAACGGTTTTTCCAGCGCAGTTTTCCGTGCTTTGAGGGGAGGAAGAAAGCACCTGAGCTAAACTTTCATACGATATATCGGAAAGCTCCGAGGCTTTGAAAACGGTCTCGTAGCCGTCTGTGTCGGAATAATAGTAGCCGCCCGCCGTTGCCCTCACCGTTTCAAGGCAGGCTTCCAGGGAATTGCCCAAGGTCTGTTTTTTTGCTTTAAGCTCCTCTATTTCGGAGGTGAAATTTACCGTGCCGCCAGTAAGAAGCGACCGCTTATTAAGGAGAGTCAAAAGGCTTGTGCGAAGCCCCTGAGCCGTTGCGGCGTCTCCTTTATCGGAGGCCTCCCTTATCTCAGACATAACGGTATAAATATCGCTCTCGATTTTTGAGGACTCCTTTAAGCTTACCGTTCCGCCGCTGCCGCAGCTTTCCAAAAGGCTTATTCTGTTGTCTATATCCGCAATCTGCGCCACGGTCTGCGGAGAGTTTCCGGAATACACCCTTGCAACCTCGTCGCCCTTCTGAACCTTCTCGCCCTCACGCACCGTAGGCAGTATGCTCTGCCCGCCCGCAGTCTGATACAAGGGAGCTTCGCTTCTGAAAATATAAGCGTCGCAGGTTGCCGTATCCTCTGCGGTGATTTCCGTAACGGGGGCGGTTTCCACCTCTCTCGTTACGGAACGCCATACGTGGTAGCCCAGATAGAACAAGGTTCCCACGGACAAAAGCACTGTCAGAATATATAGTCCTACTTTTTTCAGATATTCGGTATCCAAAGCATTTCTCCCGTTTTATTTTTTACAGGTTTATAATCTTCACATCTCCCAGCTCCGACGCCAATTCTCCCTCCAACTCACGGCAGGTGAACAGCAGAGACTGAACGCCGTTTTCGCCGGCAGAGCACAAAAATCTCAGAATTCTGCGGAGCCTTTCGGCGTCTACCCTTGCGAAGCTCTCGTCGTAAATGACGGGCGGCACGTTATAGGAAAACAGCACATGAGCCAGAGCCATTCTCAGGCTTATGTAGGCAATGTCCCGTGTTCCTGCGGAGAAAAATACGGAATCTCTCGTTTTTCCGTTTGCGTCAAAGGTAATGTCAAAACGGCGGTCAACGCCCAAATCCGTGTATTTACCGTCCGTAAAGTTGCCGATTATTCTTTCCGCCTCGTTTTTCACCCGAGGTATAAGCCCGCGGCGTAGCCCGTCTCCGGCGGTTTTCAGGGTATCTATTGCCAGAACGATGCTCTCATACCTTGCAGTTGCCTCTTTAAGCTGTGCTTCCACCGTTTCAAGCTGTGCGGCTATTGCCGCAGGCTCTGCGGTGGTAGCCTTCAGCACCCCTAAGCGGTTCTCTTTCTCCGAAAGCTGAGTTCTCAGGGACGGCAGAGAGTTTTCCGCAAATTTTTTCTTTTTTCTGTTGTTGTCCGCGTCATCACGGGTCATGGCGGCGGCAGCTTTCCCCGTTTCCGTCATAAGCAGTGACGTTACCTCTGCGTCCGCCGCTTCGGCTCTGTCTGTGCCGAGAGAGTCCGCAAGCACGGAATATCTTCCGTACACTTCGTTTCTGCGGTGCTTCAGTTCTTCGATTTCTCCGGCTATTTTCTTTGCCTTTTCCAGCGCATTTTCCGCCATAAGGTCCGTATCGGACATATCGGGGGAAAATACGGAAGCCCTTTCGCGAAGCTCCGTAATATAAGAGATCCTTTCCGCTTCAACCCGGTGGAGAGCAGATACGGTCATCAAAAATTCCGAATTGGGGTCGGTTCTCTGCGCCGACTGCTGAATTCGCCGTTCCACGGTTCTTTCAAGCTCCGCAACGCTCTCCGTTTCCCGGCTTTTCATAATCTTTTTGAATTTTCTCGAATTTATTATTCCCGAGCCTGTAAGCAATGCGGCGATTATCATAATAACTGCCGCCGTTGACAAAAACACCGAGTGATACGGCGGATCGATTATAATATCTGCGGCAATAACTGCGGCGCCTACAATTAAAAACAGTATGCCGAGAAAAACTCTGCTTCCTCTTTTTTTGCTCGCTTTTTTTGCGGTTTCTATATCTTCCCTTGCTTTCTCCGCCTCTTCCTCGGTCATAACGGGCGGAAGCATTTCGTTTAGCTCCGCTTGCCGTCTTCGCAGTATTTTCTGCTTTTCCTCCGTGCTTTTCACATCGGCGGAAAGCTCTATTATCTCTTTAACACTCTCGCTTATATCCCCGTAGCGGCCGTAGCTTTCAAGCTTTTCGTCTATTTCTCTTATTTCTCCCGCGCACTTTTTCGCTTCGTCTCTCCTGCGCTTTGCGTTTATTTTATCATACGCATCGCAGAGCCTTGCAAGATAGGCGCACTCCTTTTCTCTTTGTGCGACGGTGTTTCCAAGCTCCTCCACACTGCTTTCAAGCTCGATAATATCTGCGCTTTCACGGGAGGCATCGCTCAGCTTTTGCTTCAGTCTCATGGCTTCTCTTTGAAGCTCGTTCAAAAGACCGCCTGAGCCGGTTTTATGCTTTAAGGAAATTCTCTCCCTCTCCAGCTTTTCGATTGCCTTTTTGGTGCTGACACCTTCGTCTCCCGACATGAGCAGGTTTTCAACCGCCTCTGCCATGCCGACGCCGTCTATTTTTCCGTCGCTTAACTGCTTTACGAACACGGTATTTACGAAAAGCTGTTCCGGCATACCCAGAAGCGCCATGCCCGG
>JAQXKW010000132.1 GCA_029010655.1 Clostridia bacterium
ACGATCGTTGACAAATTCCAGCACATTGTCTACGAGAATCCGGACATGAGCCCTGCCGAGCGAAACGCCGCGTGGCTCTCGCTTGAGCATGAATACCGCCCGCACCTGCACTTTGACGGCATCCCCTATATTGAGGAGGGCGCGCGCTGGCAATACCAGATGCACATTTACGAGACCCCGTTTTACTATATCGACTACTGCCTTGCGGAGACGGCGGCGTTCGCGTTTCTGCTCGCTTCGCGTGAGGACTACGACGCGGCATTTGAAAAGTACCTGCACTTCTCCCGGCAGGGCGGGGAAAAGCTGTGGGACGAGCTGCTCCGGGAGGCGGGCTTCCCCTCGCCGTTCGCGCCCGGCGCGCTGAAGGAGCTTGCCGAAAAGGTAGAAGAGCTTATAAAATCCTTTATTACGGCATCTGTCGTGCAGGGATGATAACATGAAAACAGGCTATGCCAAGCTAAAAAACGGCTGTCAGCCTTTTCTGGTAAGTACCCGGAATTGTGGTGTCAGACAGATGATGACGAGCAGGGTGGTCTGTGGTTTGAAATTGATAAGCACGGGATAAGTATCCGATTGGCTGCACCTTATTCTGAGGAACGATGCAAGCGCGCAAGGGTCACAGAAAAAGAACGATATTGTAAGAATTATCATAATAGTACAAGTTCTTTTTGCAATAGTGTTAAATAAAATTTAAATCTATTATTGACAAGACGGAGATATAATGCTATATTATTGGCAGAGGTGATTGTATGGCGAAGTTGATTTCAAAATGTCCCGGTTGTGAGGGTGATCTGGTAATCTCTGCGCTGCAATGCTCTTGCTGCGGGATGGAATTAAAAAACACTTTTGAACTGAGCCCATTTGACCGACTGAATTCCGAGCAAAATACGCTGATTATCTCTTTTTTGAAAAACAGAGGAAACCTAAAGGGGGTGCAATCCGATTTGAATATCTCATACCCAACCGCAAAAAAGAAACTGGATGAATTGCTGACCGCACTGAACTTGAGTGATGCAGCCCACAAAGAGGAACGTACAGAAATTGACACCAGCAGTTTGGAGGTTGACTATTCCAGTAGACGGGCATCGGAGATCATCAAAGCAAAGCTGAAGGAACATGGTGGCCATGTTACCGTATATACCGCGAGAGGACTTCCCTGCGAAATATATGCTGAAGCGGACGGAAAAACATTTACGAGTGACAAATTGCCGATTAGCCCTCCCTATGAATACGATGTATTTAATGTCATTGTTGACCTCCTTCTGAAGCAAGGCGGATGTGCGAGAAAAGGTAACGGCAGAAATAATAAACTTGGTGAAGCCGGCTGCGAGGAAAACACCGTTGTAGGTGCAATTGCAAAAAGCCGAGGACGCAAAGTTGGAGACTCCGTATACGACCCTGTTTTTGTCATGGCTGCGATTTTGGAGTGGGCCGGGATCGCGGAAAACGGCAGAGGCGAGTTGATACTCACCTCAGAATATAGAAGTTTGCTATGATTCGTTTCTTGTTTTGGTTGTTTATAGGTTTTTGGTACAACTTACTATTTAAGAATAACTACTGAAAGTGTAGAGGTTCAAAAAAGCAAGAAGAATATGCGCCATTATTCACCGGCGAAGAAACAGCATATTGCAAAGAGGTTTTGAGAATTAACAGTTAAACCTGAAACGATAAAAAATGTATTGAACAAGGAACTGCGCCCCTCCGATAAAAAATCCTGTGCCTTCGCACAGGATTTTTTATAATGTCAAAAGCCTTGTTTCTCCCCGAAAATCACAATATACCTGACTTGGCTCTCCCTCTGGGAGAGCTGTCACCGCAGGTAACTGAGAGGGATTTGCCTTGCGTGCAGGCATTTTCATACATCTTTTCTTATTCTGGGAAGATTCCACTTGTATTTTGTCGCGCAGATGCGCAGCAGAAAAATGAGTCCCATACTGATAAGGGCGGCGGAAAACTCCTTCACGCCGAACTTGAGCAGCGCATAGTAAACCAGCGCCCCCACGAGCGAGGCGACCGCGTAAATCCGCTTATACAGCACCGCCGGCATACGCCCGCTGAGCACATCGCGCACCATTCCTCCGCCGACGCCCGTCGTCATGCCGAGCGCCGCGAGCAGCACGGGGTATCTCAGCCCGCAGGTCTGTAT
>JAQXKW010000133.1 GCA_029010655.1 Clostridia bacterium
AGCCTTTCCCGTGTGCCGGGGTCGGGAGACGGGTAGTCTGCGGTCACCTTTTCCACGGTGCGCCTGATCTTTTCCTCGTCCGAGACGAACATGTCAAGCTCACGGACGCATTCGCATAAATAGTCGTACAGACGAGGCTCCGAAACAATGTCGTCGGAGGGGTCCTCCGTGTCCCCGTTAATATAGGTCATAAGCTCGCCTATCTTGTCGATTTTCATTGAGTCCCGCAGGGCGGAAATCAGAAGAATGCGGGAGAAATGCCGCTCATAGTATTTTCTTTTAACAGGGTGCGCCACAAAGCCCCGCTTCACCCAGTTCTGAATGGTCGAGACCTCAAGCCCCGTAACAGAGCATACCTGACCTAAAGACAGCCCGTCGGTAGCCTTAATCATGGGGATAAAATAGGAAAACATACTGCCTTCAATATAGGCGTAGGGCAAAACCGTCCCGGGTATCACATTTTCTGTCATAATCATAACCTCGCATCCTAAGTTAAATAGATTATAACATAAGTTCAAATGAACTTCAAGGGCGAAATTAATATTTTTTTGAAAAAATCCGATGAAAAACCCCGTATTTTTCCACTATAACCGCCTTTACAACGGCGTGGGTACTTTTCAAGAGTTCGGAAATCCGTAATCATGGGAAGAAATTGCAATCAAAAGGGGTATACTAATAAAAAATTTATCACCGCAACGCCGTTGCGGTGATTTATGATGAAAGAGGATAATATGAACGAAGAAAAAATTTCGGAATACGCCCGCCTTGCGGTGGAAGTAGGAGTAAACCTCCAAAAAGGGCAGACCCTTATGGTGTGCTGTCCCGTTGAAAATGCGTTTTTTGCACGCAAAATTGCGGACTGCGCTTACGAAAGGGGCGCAAAGGACGTAATTGTTGATTGGCGTGACGACTATATTTCAAGGAAGCATTGGCTCTACGCCGACGACAGCCTTTTTGACAGAGTATATCCGTGGGATGCAGATAAAAGGAATACGCTGGCAAAAGAGGGTGCGGCGTATATATTTATATGCGGCGACGACCCCGAAAATCTGAAAGGCGTTAACGGGGAAAGAATACGCCGGTGGGAAACGGCGAGAGGACGGGATTTGAAAGAATTTCTCGATTTGGAAACCTCCAACGGATTTCCCTGGTGCGTAATTTCAGCCCCCGTAAAAAGCTGGGCGGATAAGGTTTTTCCGGGTGAGGAAAACTCCCTTGAAAAGCTGTGGGAGGCGGTTTTTGCCGCCGTCCGCATAAACGGCGACGGAACTGCGCCGGAGAAGTGGAAGGAGCATTGCAAAAGGCTTGAAAGCCTTTGCGAAAAGCTCAACGGCTATAATTTCAAGTCCCTGCATTATAAAAACTCTCTTGGAACGGACCTTACGGTGGAAATGCCCGAAAACCACCTGTGGCTGGGCGGAGGAGATACCGCCCGTTCCGGAGTCCGCTTTGTTGCCAACATGCCTACGGAGGAGGTTTTCTGCGCACCGCTGAAAACGGGCGTAAACGGAACCCTGTGCGCTTCCATGCCTCTCGCCTATAACGGAAATATAATAGAGGGTATAAGGTTTACCTTTAAGGACGGCAGAATTACTGAGGTTCACGCAGATAAGGGAGAGGGCATCCTGAAAGGGGCGGTTGATACCGACGAAGGGTCTCACTATCTGGGGGAAATTGCGCTTGTGCCCTATGATTCGCCTATATCCAATACGGGAATTCTTTTCTATGAAACCTTGTTTGACGAAAACGCCTCCTGTCATTTTGCCTTCGGTCAGGCATATTCCGCATCAATAAAGGGCGGAGACTATATGTCCGCCGAGGAACTTTTGAAAGCGGGAATTAATGCCGAAAGCTGTACCCATACGGATTTCATGGTGGGAAGTGCAGATTTGTCCATTGTGGGAACAACCCACGACGGTGAAGAAATAACCGTATTTGAAAACGGAAACTTTGCAATATGAAAAAGAGGCTGTCGTAAAAGACAGCCTCTTTAGCAGTTAGCGGCTAGCGGCTAGCAAACGGCAGTTGGCACCCTACGGTCTGCGGGTATCCTTTCACCGATTACGGTACCGTGAAAACTGCACACAGCCACGTTTTCTACTTTCCGCTGACGGTTCTTTTCAGTATATTAACATCCGAAACGGTGATTTTTCCGTCGCCGTCAATGTCGGCGGCAGGAGTGTCGCCCACGCTTCCCGTAAGCACTTTTTTAACAATGTTTATGTCCTTTGCGGTTAGCTTCCCGTCCCCGTCTGCGTCTCCCGGAATATATTCAATATAATCGGGGTCAACCTCCCCGCACCGTGTGCAGACACCCCCCTTATAATCGTGTCCCAAGGGGGCAATAACTGTTTCTTCAATCAGTATTTTGCCGCAACCGGAGCAGTAAGACTGCGCTGTGTGTCCGCTTTCCGTACATGTAGGAGCGAGAGCCTCACCGAAAACGGGGGTGTGGGAGGAATTCTTATCGTGCAGATAGGAAAGGTAGTAGCCAATTGAGCCGTCAGGCGGCACATCGTTCTTTGCGTTTTTAACTTCGTTAAGATCGCGGCACAGCGCAATAAAACCGATTTCGGCTGTGTAGCCGCAGGGAATTACCCCGGAGGAATCGTAAATATCAAGCCTCAGCGAATTAATATTTCCGCTCCAGCCGGCAAAATCCGACATTCGGAACAAGAGATACTGCCACTCGCCGTCTGCCTGAATAGTTTTCGACGTGTATCTGGACGGGGAAAATCCCTTATCATCGCCGCAGGCGTAGAAAAGACCTAAAACCGACGAGCCGGCAAGCCTTTCATCCGGCTTAATTTTTATTACCACAAACTTGTAAACGGAAGTGTCCGCAGGGGCAAATCTTGAATAGTCAACGGCGAAAAACGCATCGTTTGTGTCTTTTGAGGTTTTAACCTGCGCTTCCGTGTAAGAGCAGGGGCGCAGAGAAACGTCGTTTCTGTAATTTGTAACGTCCGGCAGAAGTGCGCCGTCAATAAATGCGGCAGACTCCGTGGGCAGGGAAACCTGCGTCCTTATGTAGTTAAGCGTTCCTTGCTCGTCACATACGGGCGTTTCGTTCCAAGTAATTGCAACTCCGTTGATAACGGAACGGGGAGAGCCGTCTGAGGTACAGTTTCTCACGGTGTAGGTGCCGTCCTTCAGCGTTACCATGGTGGCGGAGCCGCCTCCGTCAAGATAGAAAACGCTGTTGTAGCCCATTTGGCGGCAGAACTCCTTCGCCTGATAAAAGCGAAGCCCCTTGTAGGTGCCGTTCGATGATGAGGTAACCGTGGAAAGCATCACCTTGCCTGAATCGTTGATGCCGATGAAAGTTGTGGGATATTCGGAAGTGCTTGTGTCGCCCGACCAATCCGCACCCTCGTATAATACCATCTTGTGACCGCTGATAACGTCAACAGCGTCATACCAAAGATCCGTGTTGTTGTGCTGATCCGTAACCGATACGGAAAAAGTCACGGTGTCACCCACAGAGAACCCCGAAACCTCGCTTATTCTCGACCCTCTGGCAGTTATGAGAACGGTGCTTGCTCCGATAGCGGGACGGGCGGCGGAGCCGCGTTCATAAATTGCCTTTACCGTAGCCGTCACCGTGCCTGAAAGGGTAAAAACGGGGGATGCGGACTCAAGCTCTATTTCGTAGGAATCGGTCAGCGCATAGTTTGAAGAATTGACACGGTTGTTGTAAATGATAATCGCATTGTCCCCGGGCAGTCGGTTAAGACCGTCCGCAGAAAGGGAAATTCCTTTTGCGGCGTCGTTTAATGTTACGGTAAATTCCGGCGAGCCGATAAGAGGCTGATTTTTCGAGGTAATGCCGAAGGCGTCCTTAACACCTCCGATACCTGCCTCCTGAACGACCTCCTGAGTTGCCCAAATTTCACGGTCAATAATCATAGCGCCCCTTGAAACGGCAAGTGTTTTCGAGGCGTTTCCGTAGGAGCTTGTCATCCAAAGGTCGCCGTTTACCGCCGCCAGAACGGTTTTACCGTTCTTTGAAAGATTTGAAGCGGCAGCAGTAACAAGCTGTCTTGAAACAAGATATGTACCGCAGTTGAAAACGTCAATTGACAGATGGGTATTTGAAAGATCGCATTCGGCGGCATGTAAAACCTTGTTTGTGCCGTAGTAGCCGGTTAAATTCACGGTTGTGAGCTCCACTCCCGTTTTCGTTCCGTCCGACAGATTTACAGACTCGACGGTTCGGGAGGTTTCCCCGGTTATGCTTCCCACGGAAGCCGCAGAAGCGAAAAGGGAAGGGCTTTGGAAAAGCGCGGCGAAAAGCGCCGCCGCAAGGATAATTGAAATATACTTTTTCAAAATCATGTCCTCCGTCCTCTGTACTCTGTAAATATTATATATTATTGTATTGATAAAATCAACTGCAGAACGCTTTATTATAAAACCCTTGCAAGGGTGTCAGGGTTGTGGTAGAATATTTGTGCAAGCACAGGCATAAAGACGGCAATATTCGACGAAAGGAGAAATAACCGTGCAGCTTTGTATCCATATCAATAACACAGCGCATAAATTTATCGTAACCGTGGACGGCAAAAATATGAAGCCCGCAGAAACGGTAAAAGACGGCGAAAGAATAATACAGTATGAGGATTTAACCGATAAAGCGCATAGGGTGTCGGTAAAGGTGAAATGTCTTCTGAACCGTAAAATATGGTTTTTAAGGCTGCTTAATCCCATGAATTTTTTTGCAAGAGTGTTTTTCAAAGAACCGCTTATTTCTCAGGATGACAGCACGGTGCTTGAATTTACCGTTCATCCCATCGGTGAAAAAACAGACATATATATCGATTATCATGTTGAAATGCTTGACGGCTATTCCTATAAATCCGGATTTACGGTAAGGAATGACAAGAGCGTTTCAGATGTTAAAGAGGTGTGCAATCGGGAGTATTCAAATAGACTGCTTTTTGAAGAATTTATTCCGCCGGTAATAGTAATTTCGGTGCTTTTGGCAATACTTATTCGGTGCAATTTTGCAAGCGTACCTGCGGCAATTATCGCCGGATTATATACTCTCGCATTTTTCATAAAACTGCTGTTTCGCAGATGAAATTATCCGATTTGACAAAAAACTGCATTTCTATTGATTATTTTTATATTTTCAGTATAATAGTATTGTAAAAAATAAAATACTGAAAGGGTATTAAAATGGAACAGAAACAAAGAAGAGTGGGAACGGTTTCCCGCGGAATCCGCTGCCCCATCATAAGAGAAGGAGACGATATAGCAAAAATCGTTGCAGACAGCGTGCTTGAAGCCGCAGAGTACGAAGGCTTTGAAATCCGCGACCGTGACGTTATCTCGGTTACTGAGTCCGTTGTGGCACGTGCTCAGGGCAATTATGCCACCGTGCAGAACATTGCGGACGACGTAAAAGCAAAGCTGGGCGGGGGAACTGTGGGCGTAATTTTCCCCATTCTCTCACGCAACCGTTTCGCAATTTGCCTTCGCGGTATTGCAATGGGCGCAAAAAAGGTTGTTATTATGTTCAGCTATCCCTCCGATGAGGTGGGAAATGAGCTTGTAAGCTTAGATAAGCTGGATGCGGCAGGCGTGAACCCCTACTCCGACGTGCTTACTCTTGAAAAATACAGAGAGCTTTTCGGCGTAAATCTTCATGAGTTTACAGGCGTTGACTACGTTGAGTATTACGGAAATCTTGTGCGTGAGTGCGGCGCAGAGGTCGAAATCATTTTCGCAAACCATGCGGAGGCAGTCCTTGATTACGCAGACCACGTACTGTGCTGTGATATTCATACAAGGGCAAGAACAAAGAGAATACTGAAAGCCGCCGGCGCAAAGGTGGTTTGCGGGCTTGACGATATTATGAATTCCCCCGTCAACGGCAGCGGCTGTAACGAAAGCTACGGACTTCTGGGCTCCAATAAGTCCACGGAGGATAAGGTAAAGCTTTTCCCCAATAACTGCAAGCCCGTAGTGCTCGATATTCAAAAGAGAATTATGGAAAAGACAGGCAAGCACGTTGAAGTAATGGTGTACGGAGACGGCGCCTTTAAGGACCCCAAGGGGAAGATTTGGGAGCTGGCAGACCCGGTGGTTTCTCCGGCCTTTACGGACGGACTTATCGGCACGCCCAATGAGCTGAAGCTGAAATATCTCGCCGACAACGATTTCAAGGACCTGTCCGGCGAGGCTCTCAAAGAAGCGATTTCCGCATCTATTAAAGCAAAGGACGGCGACCTTAAAGGAAATATGGCGTCTCAGGGAACAACCCCCCGTCAGCTTACGGACCTTATCGGCTCTCTGTGCGACCTGACAAGCGGCTCCGGCGACACGGGAACGCCCGTTGTCCTCGTCCAGGGATATTTCGATAACTATACTAACTGAATATATACTGCGAAAAAGTCCGGCGAAAGCCGGATTTTTTGCATTTTATAGGGGGCGGTTTTGCGGCGGTGCGGTTGACAAAAAGGAACAAATGAGATATAATAATATGAATTATTGTGAAAAGTATTGCCAATTGAAAGGGGGCGGCGCAGAATGAAAACGAAAAAAGGCTTGGTATGTCTTTTTCTCGCCCTGATAACCGTGCTTTCTCTTTTTTCATGCGGTGAGGACTCTCCCGTATTCTGCAAGGAAGAATATTCCACCTCTGCGGGAACGCTGACCCTGTGGGCGGCTTATTCCCACGGCGACGGGGAAAAAGCCGAAGCCTTTACGGATGAAGAGCTTTCGGAAATACTGAAAAAAACGGCAGACAGATTTGAAACCGTATATACGGAGCTTACAAGCGGACAGGCTCTGGCGGAAGTGAACGGCGAAACTGACGTGATTTTGGACGCAGACGAGGTTTTTGTTTCCGTTCTGAACCAAGCGTTTAAGCTAAGTGCCGATACAAACGGCGCATTTACGCCCGCCCACGGCGCATACACTGAGCTGAAAAAATCGGGAAATATAACGGAAGAAGCCGTAGCCGAGGCGCTTTCCCACTGCGGAACGGACAAGTTTATAATAGACAAAACTACCGTCAGAAAATCCGACAGAAAGGCAAAAATCGATTTGTGCTCGTTTGCCGCAGGATATGCCCTTGACGAAGCGTTAAAGGTTTTGACGGAAAGCGGAGTTGAGCACGGCAGACTTTCTCTCGGAAATCTTGAAGAGGTTTTCGGCTCAAAGCCTGACGGAAACGCTTACACAATAGGCATTGAGAACGACGGCGTGACCCCTGGGTATTTCCGTATAACCGACGGGTGCGTATCCTCTGCGGTCACCGACCCCGAGAATCTGAATTATGCAAAAAAGGACGGGGACTTTACAAAGGTTACCGTTTTCGCCTCGCAGGCTTCAACGGCAGAGGCATTGTCCCATGTGTTGCTGAATATGAGCGAAGAAGAAGCAAAGGCTTTGTATGAGAGCCACGCTTTGAGCTTTGAGGCGGTAATGATCACAAAGGACGGAAAAACCGTAATGACGGACCGTGCCGAAACGGGACTGTATATAGAGGAAACCTCGGAAACAGAGAAAGATGGATAAAAAGAAATTCATAAGGTATGCGGCTCTCTCCCTTTTTGTTGTCCTCAGCGTAGTGCTTGCGGCTCTTGCATACAGGATATACAGGAATAACGGAATAGAGTCCCTTGAACACCTCGTTTCCTCAATGGGGATATGGGGAATTGCCGTAATACTTTTAATGCAGATAATGCAGGTGGTGTTTGCCGTAATACCCGGAGAGCCCATAGAGCTTGTTATGGGTGCGCTTTACGGAACCGTCGGCGGTGCGGCGCTGTGTCTTGCAGGCGCTTTCGTGGGCAGTCTCTTAATATATACGGCTGTTGCCTTTTTCGGAAAGAGCAAAATCGGAAGCTTGACGGATTCGGAAAAATTTGAAAAGCTCAAGTTTTTGAAAAATCCAGCAAAGCGTGATATGCTTGTGTTTTTACTTATGTTTATCCCCGGCACGCCCAAGGATTTGCTTACATATTTTGCGCCATTTACGGGCATGGGCGCAGTAAAATTTTTAATTATTTCGACTATTGCCCGAATTCCCTCTGTTATAACCTCCACATACGTGGGAAGTACCTTTGCGGACGGCGCATACAAAAAATCCGTTATTGTATTTGCAATAGTGGGGGCTGTGAGCCTTTTGGGAATATATATCTATAACAAAATCGTAGAGAGAAAGAATAAATCGGAGACAAAAAGTGACACTGATAAACAGAACTGACAGAATAGAAGAATCCGAGGTTGAAAAAAGCCTTAACATCTGCGATAGGGTCGCAAAAATAAACCGAGAGAAATACGGGGATAATAAGCCCGGATTTTATATAGAAACCTTCGGATGCCAACAAAACGAAGCGGACAGCGAAAGGCTTGCCGGTATGTGCGTTCTCATGGGCTATCAGCCGGCAGACACGGCGGAGGGGGCAAAGCTCATTCTTCTTAACACCTGCGCCATTCGCGAGCATGCGGAAAAAAGAGCGCTTTCCATTATAGGCGAAACGGGACACAGAAAAAAGGAAGACCCGGAAACCGTAATCGGCGTGGGCGGCTGTATGGTAACTCAAAGCCACCGCGCGGAAAAAATAAAAATGAGCTACCCTTACGTTAGTTTTACCTTTGATACGGGGGCAATTCATCTTTTGCCGGAGCTTGTGCTGGACGCCCTGACAGGGAAAAAGCGCAGATTTGTAATTAGCGATAACTACGGAATATCTGAGGGCATACCCACTTACAGAAAAGAAAGTTTCAAGGCGTGGCTTTCCGTTATGTACGGGTGCAATAACTTCTGCTCATACTGTATCGTGCCGTACGTGCGTGGCAGGGAAAGAAGCCGCCGCCCGGAGGATATTCTGGAGGAAGCGAGAGGGCTTATTGAGGGCGGCGCAAAGGATATAACCCTGCTGGGTCAGAACGTTAATTCCTACGGAAAAGACGCAGGGTATATGGATATTGCCTCTCTTATGAGAGAGATTTGCAAAATCCCCGGCGATTTCAGAGTCCGTTTTATGACAAGCCACCCAAAGGACGCATCGGACGAGCTGATTAGGGTCATTGCAGAGGAGGAAAAGGTTGCCAAGCATTTCCACCTGCCCATTCAGTCAGGCTCCAATGACGTGCTTTCAAGAATGAACAGAAAATATACCGTTGAAAAATACCTTGAAATAATCGAAAAAATAAAGGCGTGGGTGCCCGGCGTAAGCATTACAAGCGATATTATAGTGGGCTTCCCCGGAGAGACGGAAAAGGACTTTGAAGCAACCATGGAGCTTCTTAAAAAGGTTCGCTTTGACCTTATCTTTTCCTTTATCTATTCCCCCAGAAAGGGAACACCGGCGGCAGAAATGGAAAATCAGATTCCTGCGGAAATATCCTCCGA
>JAQXKW010000134.1 GCA_029010655.1 Clostridia bacterium
TTTGCCGCCAGCGAGGAGTCAACCCCTCCGCTCATTGCAATCAATGCCCTTGCCATTCCTTCGGTTTCCTTTCACAAGCAAATTCTGCTTACCTTTGTACGCAGAAAGTATTGTACCATCTGCCGTCTGCTTTGTCAACAGACGCTTTTACAGCTCAGAAAAAGGGAGAGGCGAGCCTCTCCCAAAATGTATTCGACTATTTCAACCGTTTCCATTCTCATGTCAAACATGGGCTTGTCTCTGCCGTCTGTGGGAACGGAAGCAATCTCGTCTACCACGTCCATTCCGTCCGTAACTCTGCCGAAGGCGGCGTACTGTCCGTCAAGGAAGGCGCCGTCGGCGTGCATTATGAAAAACTGGCTGGAGGCGGAATTGAAATCCTGGCTTCTTGCCATGGAAATAACCCCTCTCTCGTGGGAAAGATTATTTTCAACGCCGTTTGCACGGAACTCGCCCTTAATGTTATGACCGGAGCCGCCGATGCCGATGCCCATGGGGTCGCCGCCCTGAATCATAAAGCCGGAGATAACCCTGTGGAATATAAGTCCGTCGTAAAACCCTTCCTTTGCCAGATTTACGAAGTTTTCAACCGTAACGGGGGCTATGTCGGGGTAAAGCTCAAGTGAGATTTCTCCGCCGCCCTCCATTGTGATTTTTGCTTTTACTGTATTTGCCATGTCAGTCCACCACCTTTATATAGTCAATATAAACGGAATGAACGGGAACGCTCTTTTCGCCGTATGCATTTGTAACGCATTCGACGGAAGCGACAGCGTCAAGCACGTCAAGCCCCTCGATAACTTTGCCGAAGGCGGCATACTTGCCGTCAAGGCTTGCCTTGTTGTCGCCGGAGTCGCAGATAAAGAACTGGCTTGAAGCGGAATCGGGATCGGTTGCCCTTGCCATGGAAATAACTCCTCTGTCGTGAGACAGGGTGTTGTTAAAGCCGTTTGCCGCAAATTCGCCCTTAATGTTCTTGCCTGAGCCGCCCGAGCCGTTTCCGTCCGGGTCGCCGCCCTGAATCATAAAGCCTTTAATTATACGGTGGAAGGTAAGCCCGTCATAAAATTTTTCGTTGACAAGCTCAACAAAGTTTGCAACGGTAACGGGGGCGATGTCGGGATAAAGCTCCAGCTTCATAACACCGAAATCCTTTACGGATATTTCAACGTAAACGGGGGAGGTGTCGCCCGAAGGCTCGGAGGTGTCTCCGGCACCGTCGTTTTTGACGTTACTGCCGCAGGATACCGTGCATAACAGCACCGTAACAAGGCATAAAATAAAAGAAACAAATCTTTTCATTGTTTTTGATTCCTTTCTGATTGTTAAAAACTATTTTAGCAGAATTTACACTCCGTGTAAACAGTTTTTTCCGATTTTCAAAAAAATAACGGCGACAGCCCGGGAGGTGACGGCTATGAAAGAAGAAATCCTTAGAAAAACGGCGCTTTGGGGAATATGTGCGGCGGTTATTGTGCTTTCCTCCTGGGCGGCGCTGAAATATGCGCTCCCCGTGCTTTTGCCGTTTTTGATAGCGTACGCTTTTTCCCTGTGCGTCCGCCCCCCCGCGGCGTGGCTTTGCAAAAAAACGAAAATCCCCGAAAAAATATGGGCGGCGTTTATAATAGTCGCCTTATCTGCGCTGATAACGTATCTTACCTGGAAAGCGGGCACGCTTATAGTTAAAGAGGCGGGAGGCGTAATCGATTCCGTGGGGAAAATGCTGACGGACGAAAACAGCCGCCTTTCCCAGGCTATTTCAAAGGGCTCGGATTTTCTTGAAAAATTCACTCTTGCGGGCGAGGATTTGTCGGAGTCGCTGACAGGCATGGTAAGCGGTGCGCTCAGCCGCCTGAGCGGTGCGGTGGCGGATCTTGCGGGGAGCTTTATCGCAGGGGCGCCCTCGGTGCTTTTTGCGGTGGTTGTCAGCTTTATTTCTCTGTTCTATTTTGCCCTTGACAGTGAGAGAATAACAAAAGACGCAAAAAAATATCTGCCCGACAAGGTGATTTCGGGCGTTTCTTCGGGTATCGGAAAGGCGACACGCGCGGTGCGCCGATTTCTCAAAGCGTATTTTACCATAATGGCTATAACCTTCGGGGAGCTTTTGGTGGGCTTTGCGGTGATAGGGGTAAATTACGCCTTTTTGGCGGCGCTTGTAATATCTTTGGTGGATATGCTTCCCGTGCTGGGCGTGGGAACGGTGCTTGTTCCGTGGGCAGTAATACTTTTCCTCTCGGGGGAGAGCGCAAGGGCGGCGGCAATTCTTGCGCTGTTTGCGGTAATGTACGTGGTGCGCCAATTTATCGAGCCGAAAATCGTGGGAAACTGCGCCGGAGTACATCCGCTTCTTGCCCTTGTGTCAGTATATGCGGGCTTTAAGCTGGCAGGGGTGGGGGGGATGATAGTGGGACCCGTAATTCTTAATGCACTTTCCGTTTTTTGGGAAGAAAAAAGTTGACAAAAGGGAAAGGGAGAGGTATAATAATTTACGTATAAATAAAATCGGGGTGTTATATACCGCCGCAAGTGAAAAAGGATAAATTATGGCAAACAGTATGACCGCCTTCGGCAGGGCAAGGTGCCTCAGCGCCGACGGCTCAAAAGATATAACGGCGGAGATAAAATCCGTCAATTCTCGGTATCTGGACGCAACAGTCAAGCTTCCCCGCATGTATTCCTTTCTTGAGGAAAAGATAAAGGGTTATCTGACGGAGAGGGGAATATCCAGAGGCAAGGTTGAGGTTTTTATCGGGGTGGACGTGCTGTCCCAGACAGGGTTGGAAACGGAGCTTGACACGGCGGTCGCCGCCTCCTATATTGCGGCATTGAAGAAGCTGCGGGACGAGTTTTCCCTTGCCGACGATATTTCGGTAATGAGGGTTGCTCAGAACAGAGAAATCTTCACGGTAAAGCGTCCCGACGACGACGCAGAGCGGGACTGGCAGGACGTTAGAGCCGCCCTTGACGGTGCCGTCAGCGCTTTCCTTGAAAGAAGAGCCGCCGAGGGAAGAAGGCTTATGGACGATATTGCCCTGAAAATCGAGGGAATAAGGAATATCGCCGCAAAAATAAAGGAGCTTTCCGAAAAGGATATTTCGGGTTACAGCGAAAAGCTCACCGAGAGAATAAAAAAACTTTTGTCCGATTTCGATGTGGAGATAAGCGAGCAGAGAATACTGACAGAGGCGGCAATCTTTGCGGATAAAGCCGCAATTGACGAGGAATTGGTCCGTCTCGACAGCCACTTTGCCGCATTCTATGAAATTGCCGAGGGAAACGAGCCCGCAGGCAGAAAGCTGGACTTTCTTATTCAGGAAATGAACAGAGAAACAAATACCATGGGCTCAAAGGCAAATAACGCAGAGATTGCTCATCTGGTAGTGGATATAAAAGCGGAGCTTGAAAAAATCCGCGAGCAGATACAGAACATAGAATAATCTTCAGTACATTTCGGAGAAGAAAGCAGAATGAAATTCATTAACGTAGGGTTTAACAATATGGTCTCGGCAGACAGAATAGTTGCGCTTATAGGTCCCGATTCTGCCCCTGCAAAGAGACTTATCCAGGACGCAAAGGATTCCGGCAGGGCGGTGGACTGCACCTCCGGCAGAAGAACAAGATCGGTGATTATCACCGACAGCGAGCATGTCATTCTGTCCGCCATACAGACGGAGACTATTGCCGCACGCATTTCCGACGAGGACAGAGAGGACGTGACCGGGGAGGAAAGCGCAGATGAGTAAAGCGGGGATTTTGTTTGTAATATCAGGTCCCTCAGGCGGCGGCAAGGGTACCGTGGTAAAGCGTTTCCGTGAGCTTGTGCCGGACATCGGCTTTTCCGTATCCGCCACCACCCGTGCCCCCAGAGACGGAGAGGAGGACGGCAAGGATTACTATTTTGTTTCAAGAGAAGAATTTCTCCGCATGATAGAGTGCGGCGAAATGCTGGAATATAACGAGTTTTGCGGAAATCTTTACGGAACGCCCAAAAAAGAGGCGGACCGTGCAAGAGAAGCAGGCGTTGACCTGATACTTGAAATAGAATCCAACGGCGCTTTTAACGTAAAGAAAAACTATCCGGACGCAGTTCTCATAATGCTTATTCCAGAAAGCATGAAGGAGCTTGAAGAACGGCTCCGAAGCCGTGCCAGCGAGCCGGAGGACGTAATAGTACGGCGGCTTGCCACCGCAGAGCATGAGGTAAGGCTCGCCCCACGCTACGACTACATAGTTGTCAACGAAAAGGACAAAATAGACGAGTGCGCCGAGGAGCTTGTGGGAATACTTACCGCAGAGCATAAGAAAAGCGGAAGAATGAATGATGCTGTCAATAATTTTCTAAATAACAGATGAGGAGATATAAAAATGATTAAACCTTCAATTACAGAGCTTACAAATAACGGTCAGTTCAACCGTTACGTGCTTTCCATGGCAACCGCAAAGTGTGCCAGAGCGATTACCGACGAATACGTAAAGCAGAGAGAAATCGCCGAGTATAAAATCAACAACAAGGAAACGGACAAAAATCTTGCTTCCATGATAAGCCGTGAGTACCGTGACGAAAAAGCGGTAAAGGTAGCCGTTAATAAGCTCAATAACAGAGATTACGTAATAGTGGGCTACACGGACGAGGAACACGATACGAGGAAAAAAAGCGAGCCTTCGGAAAAAGCAGAGGAAGAATGACAAAAGGATTATGACTATATTGCCGTCCGAGAGCGGACGGCAATATTTAGGTTTACAAAGCTTTGAGGGGAGGGGAACAAATGGAAGACAAAAACAGAATATATGCGTCGGTAAGGCTTCTTGACGTTCCTTTTTGCCTTGATAAGCCGTACGCATACTACGTGCCCGCCGCCCTTGCACAAAGCGCCGTGTGCGGCGCTCTTGTAACGGTGCCCTTCGGGGGCGCAAACAGAAAAACCGCAGGGGTTATAACGGAACTTAGAAGCGAGTGCGAGCTGGATCCTGAGAAAATAAAGCCCCTATTTGAGGTGTCGGCGGCGGGAAAAATTCTGGACAGCTCTGCCATGGAAATCTGTTCCTTTCTCTGCTCCTATACGCTGTGCACATACGGCGAGGCGGTAAGAGCGGTCACTCCTTCCGCCGTAACAAGGCTTTGCGAATACTACTGCGTCAACGAGGATAAGGATATAGAGAAAAGCAAAAAGCTCTCCGAAAAGGCTCTGCTTCTATATAACTATATCCGCTCAAGAGGTTCGGTTCAGGCGGGACGGCTGAAGGTAAAGTTCGGCGACGACGCATCTGAGCTGCTTGCATCGCTTATTAAACTGAAGCTCATTAAAAAGGAATTCAGAACAAAGGAAAAGCAGAATATTAGGTTTTTAACCTATGTTTCCCCTGCCGCAGAAGCGGGAACCTTACGCAGCCCCTTGCAGGGGAGAATTATGGAAATCCTGAAAGACTCCGGCAGAATAAGCACGGACGAGCTGTACGCCCTTCTGGGAAAAAATGCCGCCCCTCAGCTTTCAAGCCTTGAGAAAAAAGGGCTTGTAACGCTTGAAAAGGTGCAGAATTTCAGAAGCCCCTATCTTGAGGACGCAAAGGAGAAGGAAACGGAAAGCTCCCTTTCCGAGGAACAGAGAGCCGCTTATGAAAAAATAAACGGAGTGTACGAAAAGGGAGAGGCGGCGGCAGTCCTTTTGCACGGTGTCACGGGAAGCGGAAAAACGAGAGTTATTAAAGCTATGATAGACCGTGTTGTGGCAGACCGCAGAGGGGTAATAATGCTTGTTCCCGAAATCTCCCTGACGCCGCAGACAGTGTCCTTTTTCTGCGGCTGCTTTGGGGACAGAGTGGCGGTCATCCATTCAAGCCTTTCCGAGGGGGAAAGATTTGACGCATGGAAAAGGATAAAGGACGGGCTTGCCGATATAGTAATCGGCACCAGAAGCGCAATTTTTGCTCCCGTGAAAAATCTGGGCATGATAGTTATAGACGAGGAGCAGGAGCATACCTATAAATCCGATACGGACCCGAAATACCTTGCCCACGACGTGGCAAGATTCCGTTGCGGAAAGGAAAAGGCACTGATGCTTCTTTCTTCCGCAACCCCGTCACTTAACTCCTATCACAAAGCCGTCACCGGGGTATATACCCTTGTGGAGATGAAAAAACGCTACGGCAAGGCAACGCTCCCCGAGGTGGTTATCTGCGACATGAGAGCCGAAACCGAGGGAGGAAACGTGAGCCCTGTGGGCTCGGTGCTTGCAGACAGCCTGAGAGAAACATATAATGATAATAAGCAGTCCATAGTTTTTTTGAACAGACGGGGATATAACAGCGCAGTAACCTGCCGCATATGCGGCGAGGCAATAAAATGTCCGGGGTGCTCCGTGTCCCTCACCTACCACACAAAAACTCCTTTGGGATCTTCGTCCGACCCGGAGGATTACCTTAAAATAAGGGCGGAGAGAGGGAGCCTTTCGTGCCACTACTGCGGATATAGAACCAAGGTTCCCAAAGTCTGCCCCTCCTGCGGCGCAGAGCATTTCAGATTTATCGGGTGCGGCACTCAGCAGGCAGAGGAGGAGCTTTCAAAAATTGTCCCCGGCGCAAAAATTCTCCGCATGGACGCAGATACCACACAGACGAAAAATTCCCATAAGGAGCTGCTGAATAAGTTCCGGGAGGGAAAGGCGGATATTCTGCTGGGAACGCAGATGGTAACAAAAGGGCATGATTTTCCCCGTGTTACCCTTGTGGGGGTGCTCAATGCGGACGCATCTTTGTACCTTGACGATTTCAGGGCGGCGGAAAGAACCTTTTCCATGCTGACGCAGGTTATAGGCAGAGCAGGCAGAGCGGAGCAGGGCGGGGTCGCCGTGGTGCAAACCGCAAACCCCGATTCGGAGGTTATAAGGCTTGCGGCAGCGCAGGACTTCAGAACTTTTTACGAAAAGGAAATAAGGCTGAGACGGGCTCTCACCTTTCCGCCCTTTTGCGATATAGCCGTGCTTACTCTGTCCTCAAGAGACGAGTCCTTGCTTGCGGCAACGGCACCGGAGCTTTCGGGGCGGCTTAAAGAGCTTCTTGCAGGGGAGTTTTCCGACGTGGAGGCAATAGTTTTCGGCCCCTTTGAAGCTCCCGTCTATAAGGTGCAGAACACCTGCCGCATGAGGGTGATTATAAAGTGCAGACTGAGCAAAAGAACAAGGGCTATGGTTCGTCAGTTGCTTTATGAATTTCAGAAAAGCGGCGACAAAAATCTTGTAATATCGGCGGATTTCAATCCGTCAAGTCTATAAAAGAGGAAAATAAAAATGGCAATTTTGAACATTGTAAAAGAAGGAGACCCCGTTCTTCGGGGAAAGTGCAGGGAGGTTACGGAGATAACCCCCAGAATTTTAACCCTGCTTGACGACATGAAGGAAACGCTTCATAAGGCAGACGGGTGCGGTCTTGCGGCGCCTCAGGTAGGCGTGCGCCGCAGAATATGTATCGTTGAGGTGGAAAAAGGGGAGCTTATCGAAATGATAAACCCCGAAATTATTAAGAAAAGCGGCTACCAGTCCGAAATTGAGGGCTGTCTTTCCATTCCCGATAAATGGGGCTATACGGAACGTCCCATGGAGGTTACGGTTAAGGCGACTGACCGAAACGGAAAGGATTTTACCGTTACCGGCGAAGGGCTTAAAGCGAGAGCCTTCTGCCACGAAATAGACCATCTGGACGGAGTTCTGTTTACGGATAAAGTAACAGAATTTATTGACCCGTCGGAACTTGAATAATTTCTCCGTACCGAAAGGAGCTTAAAATGAAGGTATTATTTATGGGCACTCCCGATTTTGCAAGGGAGTGCCTTGACGCAGTATATACGGCGGGGCATGAGGTAGTCGGAGCTGTCACACAGCCCGATAAGCCCAAGGGCAGGGGCTATAAGCTTCTTCCCCCTCCCGTAAAGGTGTATGCCGAGGAAAAAAATATCCCCGTTTTCCAGCCGGAAACGCTGAAAAACGAGGCTTTTCTTGATGAACTGAAAGCACTTGACCCGGAGATTATCGTGGTTGCCGCATACGGAAAAATTCTGCCCAAGTACATTTTGGACTATCCCGAATACGGATGTATCTGTGCCCACGGCTCCATTCTGCCCCGCCACAGAGGTGCGGCGCCCATACAGAGGGCAATTCTTGAGGGCGATACGGAGACGGGCATTACCGTTATGTATATGGACGAGGGAATCGATACGGGAGATATGATACTGAAAATGACAACTCCCATAACGGACGGGGACAATTTTGAAACCCTCCACGACAGACTGGCGAAAATCAGTGGAGAAGCTGTCATAACGGTGCTTTCTCAGCTTGAAAACGGCACGGCGGCAAGGGAAAAGCAGGAGGACGAAGGCTCCACCTATGCCGCAAAAATCACAAAAGATGACTGTAATATCGCCTTTTCAAAAAGCGCAAAGGAGATTTTCTGCCAGGTGAGAGCCATGTCGCCGTTTCCCCTTGCGTTTACAAAAACGCCTGACGGCAGACTTCTTAAAATCGTTTCCGCAGAGCTTTGCGAAGGCTCGTCGGGGGCAAAGCCGGGCACCGTTGCGGCGGTAAACGAAAAAGGCTTTGAGGTAGCCTGCGGCGACGGCAAAAAGATAAGAGTAACCGCCGTTCTTCCCGAGGGAAAGGGAAGAATGAGTGCGGCGGATTTTGTCAGAGGACGCCGCCTTGAGGCGGGAGATATGCTGAAATGGCAGAAGTAACTCCCGCAAGGGCGTCAGCGTTCCGCTCACTTCTTAAAATGAAGTGCGGAAAATATACAAATCTTGAGGTTAATACCACGCTCCAAAGAGCAAGCCTTACGCCTGAGGATAAAGCCCTTTATACAAGGCTTACCTACGGAGTTACGGAGCGGCTTATTACCTTGGATGCGGCGATTTCTCAGTATTCGTCCACTCCCGTGGAGAAAATAAGCGAGGAAGCGCTGGCATCTCTGAGACTGGGGCTTTATCAGCTTAAATACTGCGACAGAATTCCCGACCACGCCGCAGTTTCCGAATCTGTGGAGCTTTGCCCGAAAAAGCAGAAGGGCTTTGTAAACGCAGTGCTCCGTGCCTTTGTTAGAGCGGATAAGGAGATAAAACTGCCGGACAACCCTGTTGACAGACTGAGCGTTCTATATTCCGTGCCAAAGGAGCTTTGCGAGCTGTTCACGGAGTGGTACGGGGAGCGTGCAGAGAAAATATTCAAGGCGTTTTTCGGAGAGGAAAAAATATCGCTCCGTGTAAATACCCTGAAAATTACGGCACAGCAGGCGGCACAAAGCCTTTCGGGAAAAATCTCGGAAATTGCAGAGAACAGTATAACCGTAAACGACTTTTCCGGCGTTGCCGAGGGGATTGAAAAAGGGCTGTGGTTCGTTCAGGACGAAGCCTCCTCCCTTTGCGTGCAGACCTTAGGCTGTAAGCCGGGAGAGCTTTTTGTGGATACCTGCGCCGCCCCCGGCGGCAAAACCTTTGCGGCGGCAATTGATATGGAAAACAGAGGACGTGTTGTGTCCCTTGATATTCATAAAAATAAGCTGTCGCTTATATCCAACGGCGCAAAAAAGCTGGGACTTACCGTTGTGGAAACATCGGAACGGGACGCAAGAGAGCCTGACCCCGACCTTTTCGGAAAGGCGGACAGAGTGCTTTGCGACGCACCCTGCTCTGGACTTGGGGTTATCGGCAAAAAGCCCGATATTAAATATAAGGATACGGCGGATATAGAAAGACTGCCGAAAATACAGTCCGCAGTGCTTTCCGGCGCCGCCCGATATGTAAAGGTGGGCGGAACGCTGGTCTATTCCACCTGCACCCTTAATCCTTTGGAGAACGAAGGGGTTTGCGAAGGCTTTCTTTCGGAAAATCCCGATTTTGAGCTTTGCTCCATGCGGACACTTTTCCCCGATACGGACAAAACAGACGGATTTTTTATATGTAAAATGAGAAAGAGGGAGAGCTGTGGACAGTAAAACCGACATTCTGGGGCTTACTAAGTCCGAGTGCGAGGCATTTGCACAAAATTTAGGCGAAAAGAAGTTCCGAGGCGGCCAATTGTACGGCTGGATGCAAAAGGGAACTCCTATCGACGAAATGTCAAACCTCCCGAAATCATTGAGAGACAAGATTTCGGCAAACGCCGAATATAGGCTTCCCACCATTGAAAAACGACAAGTGTCGAAAATTGACGGAACAATCAAGTATCTCATGCGAATGATAGACGGCGAGTGCGTGGAAAGCGTGTTTATGCGCTATGAACACGGCAATACCGTGTGCGTTTCCTGTCAGGCAGGGTGCAGAATGGGCTGTAAGTTCTGCGCTTCAACACTCCGTGGCAGGGCGAGAAATCTCACAGCCTCCGAAATATTAGGGCAGATTGCCGTAATCGGCAGGGATACGGGAGAGAGAGTCGGCGGGGTCGTTATGATGGGTATCGGCGAGCCCCTTGACAATTACGATAATACGGTAAAGTTTCTCCGCCTTGTGTCCGACCCTGACGGGCTCAGTATTGGGCTGAGACATATATCCGTTTCCACCTGCGGACTTGTCCCCGGAATAAAAAGGCTCTCCGACGAGGGACTGCCCGTAACATTGTCCTTATCCCTTCATGCGTCAAACGACGAAAGAAGGTCGGCGCTGATGCCCGTCAATAAGAAATATGGTATAAAAGAAGTTTTGGCAGCATGCAGAGAGTATTTTGAAAAAACGGGAAGACGTGTTTCTTTTGAATATACCCTGATTTCAGGCGAAAACGACAGCGAGGAGGAGGCAAGGGCGCTGGCACGGCTTCTTCGCACAAATATGGCGTCGCCCTGCCATGTAAATCTTATACTTCTAAATAAAGTCGATGAAACAGGCTATATAGCACCCGACCGCACAGCGGCAAACCGTTTCCGTGATACCCTTGAAAAATGCGGCATGAACGCCACAATCCGCCGCCGCCTCGGCTCGGATATTGACGCTTCCTGCGGTCAGCTGAGACTGAATAACATGTAATTTTTCGCCGCACAGAGGCAAAGCTATATTTCCGAAAAAGGAGACACCCCTATGGGAAAAAACACAAGAGGCGCCCTTGAAACCACCCCCTCAAAGGCTCAGTATTTTTCGTGGATCAATAATACAAACGAGGGCTCAACAGAGGAGCAGACATTAATAAATCTTGAATATTTCCGCTATCTTAAAGAAGAATACGGAATGGAGCTTGATATATACGCATGGGACGCCGGCAACCTTGACGGCGCAGACGGCAGATATGAAAAGCTCTGCGGCGAAAAGCTGAAAAAGCAGTATCCCAACGGCTACCGCCCCCTTGCCGACGCCGCCGCAAAAATAGGCGCACGGCTTGGCGTGTGGTGCGGACCTGACGGCTTCGGAGACACGGAAGAAGACGCAAAGGCGCGATACGAGCTTATGGTTTCCCTTTGCCGTGACATGAATTTCGCTCTTTTCAAAATGGACGCTGTCTGCGGCGGACTTCCCCCTGAAAAGTACGGAATTTTCTCCGAAATGATGGAGGAATGCCGCAAATACTGTCCCGATTTGATTTTCTTAAACCACAGAATCCCCTTGGGCGACTGCGAAAAGTACGCAACCACCTTTCTTTGGGAGGGCAGGGAAACGTACGTTGACGTGCATTCCTCAAATTCCTGCACCGCACCTCACCACAGAGCGTTCATTTTCTCCCGTGGCAATACTCCTGAGCTGAAAAGGCTTACGGAGGATCACGGCGTGTGCATTTCCTCCTGCCCCGACAGCTTTGAGGACGATTTGATAATTCAGGCATTCGGCAGAAATTTAATCCTTGCCCCCGAAATCTACGGAAACCCGTGGCTTCTCCGTGACGAGGAACAGGCGCATTTGGCGCATATTTTCAATCTCCACCGCAGATTTAACGATATTTTGCCATACGGTATGATAGTTGACGATACTGTCTGCAACTGCGAAAAAATCGTGTCCAGAGGAGACGGCAAAAGGAGAGCTCTCACCTTCGGAAATCAGACGTGGAAGGAGAAGGAATACCAAATCAGCCTCTCCGAAAAAATCGGACTTGAAAAGTGCTCAAAGGTTGCGCTTATCCGCCACGCACCCTATACGGAATTCGTGGGCGAATTTGATTACGGGGAGACGGTCTCTGTTTCGGTCGCACCCTTTAAGGCGGCGCTTTTCGAGGCTTGCGACGCAGAAATCGCACCCAAAATTCCGAGAGACTGCAAATTCTTAGTTCTCCGGGAGGACGAAAAAGGCGTTCCCGAAAGAATAAAGGTAATAAAAGAAACGCTCCCCGACCCTATATTTTACGGCAGAGCAGCAGAATGCGAAATTCCCGAAAATGCGGCACTAATTACGGAGACAACGCTCTTTGCGGCTACCTCCGATTCTCTTGAATACCGTGCTCTGCTCCGTTCGGGAGATACGAAGATACCCGAAGTCAAGGCGGCGAGAGACGCTTTCTTTAACCAAAAGGCGTACCTGCTCCGCGGCTGTGACGGCAGATTTGCCTTTGACGGCAGGGAGGATACCTTCTTCGACGGCTTTTCCAAAAATACGGACTACGGCGTTTCCCGCTCCGACGGGGGATGTCTGCGCTGTGATTTCGGGAAAGCTTATGATGCGGATTTTGTAGAATTTGAATATTTTGATACGGACGAAGAACCGAATCTTGATATGCAGCCGCAAAAGGTGCCCGAAACCGTTGAAATTTCCGCCGATTTTGAAAGCTGGACTCCCGCTGTGAGAGAAAATGACAGCGAGAGAAAAGTTGAAATTGAAGTACTCCGCCACAGAGTGCATGACATATACCGTGCAAAGGGGCGCCGCCGCATAACCTCATATAAGGTGGGCGGCAAGGTAAGATTTCTGCGTATGCCCGACCCCCTTGACAGAATTTACCGAATTTCCCTTATAAAAGACGGAAAAGAAATAAAGCTTGAAAATCCCCGTGTCAATAATCTCCTGCCCCCGCCGCAAATTCTCACTCCCCCAAAGGCTGTTAATCTTGACTTTAAGATAAAAAATGACGATTTTATCCCCCGAGCTTATTTGGCAATTTTGCTTGAGTGG
>JAQXKW010000135.1 GCA_029010655.1 Clostridia bacterium
CCGTCCGCCACTAAGTCATCCTCTTGCTTTGACCGAAGTCTCCGCAATCAGCGCTTCGTTCGACTTGAATGTGTTATGCACGCCGCCAGCGTTTATCCTGAGCCAGGATCAAACTCTCTAAATATGCTATATATACCGAACCTTAGTCCGGAACATATCAGAGTTGATTCTGCTCTTTACTTAAAGAGCCGGTATATCTCTATACCGTTTTTTAAAATTCAAAAGAATTTTCGGAGTCTTTTGTACTTGTCTCTCTTGTTGTTCAATTTTCAAGGAACCTTGCCGCCGCTTTTCGCGACAGCTTTGTTAGTATATCACCCCACATCCCCTTTGTCAAGTACTTTTTTAAGATTTTTCGATATTTTTCATATTTTTTTTGAAAAAGGCAACACTTATAATATGATAGAAATGTGCTTAAAAACCGTGTTTATATATTTCTTCCTCATTGTCACCATGAGACTTATGGGAAAAAGGCAGGTAGGGGAGCTTGAGGTGTCGGAGCTTATCATCACCTTTATGCTTTCCGAAATCGCCGCAAACCCCATAATGAACAAAAACGCCACTCTTTTACACGCCGCAGTACCGATTGCTTTGCTTTTGGGAATTGAGGTTTTTTTATCGTATCTTCTTATGTGGTTTCCGCCTTTGAAGCTATTGATTACGGGCAAGCCCAGCATGATTATATCAAACGGTGAAATTAATCAGAAGGAGCTTAAAAAGCAGAGAATGTGCATGTCGGAGCTTATCAGCGCGCTACGACAGCAGGGGATTTCCGACATTGCGGACGTTCAGTATGCAATTCTTGAAGAAAACGGGAAGCTTTCGGTATTTCCGAAAGCCTCCCGTTCTCCCGCAACGCCGTCACAGCTTAAAATACAGGTTGACGACGGCGGACTTGCAAAAGCCCTTATTATTGACGGCAATATTGTTGAGTCAAATCTGAAAAATGGCTGGAGCCGTGAAAGGCTCACAAAAGAGCTTAATAGGAAAAAGCTTACTCTTTCCGACGTATTTCTTTTTTCCGTTTCTCCCGACGGCACCTTTTATATAGTAATGAAGGATAAGTGATTATCTGAAATCCGTACCGTCGGCAAGCATAAACTTCTGCCGCATTATAACATGATACCCTTTTTCCTCGGGGTCGATTTTTTCGGCTATTACCTGAGCCACGTATTCCGCATTGAGATAATTATCGCTGTCAGCACAGGTTACGGCATGAACCGTAATTCCGTTTTCCGTTTTCTCGGCGGTAAGAGATTTTACAAGGGGCGTTATATCCACTTCTTTTATAAAGCTCTTTGTCCTTTTCTCCACCACCACGGGGGATTTGAATATTTGCTCGACCTTTTTCGCAGTATCGTCTGCGGCGTCGCACTTGAAAATTATATCGTTCAGCGCCCATGCTATTTCTCTGAATTTTGAGTCGGAGGAATAGACCTCCAGCACCTCCAAGCCTTCGGGCATAGACCGGCGCAATTTTTGAAGTATAACTTCATCGGGCACATCTTCAACGAGCTTTATTCGTGCAAGCTCGTTTTCGCCGCCGCTTCCCACGGAAAGGGGAGACGCAAAGGTGATTTTGGGAATGGGGTTAAAGCCCTCCGTATAATATAAAGGAAGCTTACTTTTAATAAGCGCGCGCATAAAGGCACGGTTTATATCCAGATGAGATACATACACGAATGCGCCTGTTTCTCTGAATCTGATTTTTATTTCACGGACAGGCTTCTTTGAGGGATTGACGGCGGCTCCCGCCCCGTTTTTATCTCTTTTGCCCGAATTCTCCGCCGCAGGCTTCGGAAGAACCTTTTTTATATTCTGCCCCAAATATTCGGTTTCGGATTCGGGGTGTCCGGGGCACCAGCGGTAATACTTTTTATCGCACACGTTAAGTGCGCCGCACCCGGAGCATTTTTCCTTACAGGAGGGGGTTGTTGCCGCCTCTCTCGCCTTATGGCGTTCTTGTATAAGAAATTCCTTTGTAACGCCGCAGTCGATAATATCCCACGGCAGCACCTCGTCGTCGGGCATTTCACGGTTTGCGAAAAAGGCGGGGTCGATTCCCGTTGCACGGAAAATATCCATCCAGCCGTCGTAATCGAACATTTCCTCCCATGCGTCAAAGCGGACGCCACGGCGAACTGCCTCCCGAAGCGCCGCGCCCAGCCTTCTGTTTCCCCGTGCGAACACCGCTTCAAGGTGTGAGGTTTTTGCGTCATGGTAGTTATATCTTATTTTTCTGTCGGTTATTGCCGAAAGGAGCAGTTTTTGCTTTTTCTCCAGCTCCTCTGCCGTATTCTGTCTTTCCCACTGGAAGGGGGTAAAGGGTTTGGGGATAAAGCAGGCGACGCTGAGGGTTACCTGAGGCTGTTTTCTCTTATTTCTGTTTTCAGTTTGGTAATACTTTTCAATAACCTTTTTGGCAAGGGCGGCTATTGCCGTAACGTCCTCGTC
>JAQXKW010000136.1 GCA_029010655.1 Clostridia bacterium
TCCTGACGGAATTTTCGATATACGCTACAGAATTACTATAAAGTATAAAAAATGATACATTTTATCGACTTAAAGGAAAAATCATGGCATATTTATTGGCAAGCGATTTCGACGGAACGCTTATTCATTGGCCGTCGGGAATAATAGACGAGGAAGACAGAGCTGCTATCCGTCGATTCCGCGCGGCGGGGAATAAACTGGTGGTTGTTACCGGCAGAATGTACGGAGCGGCAATTGACGGCTTCAATTCAACGGATTTTCACGATATGGACAGCTTCCTGTGCCTCAGCGGCGCATTTTGTGCAGAGCCGGACGGGACGGAAATATTCCACAAAAGAGCCAACGCCGGAAGGCTTCCGGAGCTTGCGGAGTTTTTCCGGGAATCAGGCGCACGGTATATGAATATTGACGTGGGAAAAAACTCACATGGGTTTGATATAGGCGGCGATTTGTCCTTCGGCTTTCCGATGCTGACCCTTGATGAACTGAAAGCCCTCGAAACCTTTACCAGTATTAACGTAGGCTATGCAGACGAGGACAGAGCCCACAAAATCATAAGCCTCCTTTCTGAAAAATTCGGAGACGTGATAACGCCGCTCCAGAATAAAAACGCAATTGATATGCCTCCTGCTGGAATAAATAAGGCAGTGGCGGCGGGCTTTGCAGGGGAAATGTATGGTATTTGCCCGAAGAATATCTACACCGTCGGGGACAGCTTCAACGATTTGGATATGGTTCGGGAGTATAACGGAAGCGCAATGGATTCGGGACCCGAGGAGCTTAAAGCGGCGGCAAAGCGCACAGTACACAGAGTGCGTGAGATTATAGATTTGATAATGTCATAAGGATGTGAATTGCATATAATGCAGATTGGAGATACCATGAAAAAATATATCAGAATAACGGCTCTTATCCTTTCGATACTGTTGCTGTTCTGCGGTTGCCAGAAAATTGAAGATAAGAGCAATGATGCTGAGAGCACCGGCGAAACTGTTACAAAAGCTCCCGAAAATGTCGATACTGCAAAGCCCGCTTCCGATACAACGGCACAGGAGGATACTACATTGGCGGAAAATACCGATACCGTTCCCGATGACGGAAAAGTCCATGTCACCGCAATCAGCCTTGATAAATATGAGGTGTCCCTGACCGTGGGCTCAAACGATATGCCCATGGTTACCATGTCTCCCGCAAACGCCGAAAACGTGGCGGAAATATGGGAGAGCGATAACACAGCCGTCGCAACCGTATCCCAGTACGGAAGGATAACCGGCGTCAGCGAGGGTACTTGTACCGTAACCGTTACGTCTGCAGATAATAATAGCGTCAAGGCAACGGTAAAGGTTACCGTTAAGGCAAACAACAGCACTAACACCGGCGGCACAGTTGAGGGAGCTACCTATATTAAAGGAATGCTTGTTGTTAATAAAACCTATGCGCTTCCCTCAGATTATAACCCCGGAGTAGACCCCACCGCTCAATCTGCCCTTAATCAGATGATTTCCGCCGCAAAAAGCGAAGGCATCAGCCTGTGGATAGCGTCGGGATTCAGATCCTACGACAGACAGAAAACCCTTTATAATAACTATGTTGCAAGAGACGGCAAAGCGGAAGCGGACAGATATTCTGCACGACCCGGGCATTCCGAGCACCAGACCGGTCTCGCCTTTGACCTGAATTCACTTGAACAATCCTTCGGAGAAACCCCCGAGGGCAAGTGGATTGCCGCAAATTGCTGGAAGTACGGCTTTATCCTGAGATACCCCAAGGATAAGGAAGCACAGACGGGATATATGTACGAACCGTGGCACGTAAGGTACGTGGGAACGGAGAACGCAAAGAGCATATACAACAGCGGACTGTGCCTTGAGGAATATCTGGGAATTACCTCAGTGTACGCAAATTGATAAAAAGGGCTGTCACCGTTCAAATTGACAGCCTTTTCAAAATTATCGTACCGAAACGATTAACAACCAAATTGCCGGACTATAATATAAATCGGAAAATATCTTGAAGAAAAACAAAAAAATCGGCAATTCGGTATTGACAAATTACAATTAAATGTGTATAATAACAATCACCCCGTAAAACTTCTTTGATGAAAAACGTATTTTTTCAAAAAACTTTGAAAAAAGTACTTGACAAAGGGGATGTGGGGTGATATACTAACAAAGCTGTCGCGAAAAGCGGCGGCAAGGTTCCTTGAAAATTGAACAACAAGAGAGACAAGTACAAAAGACTCCGAAAATT
>JAQXKW010000137.1 GCA_029010655.1 Clostridia bacterium
CACTCGTAGACTACGAGTTTGATAGGTCGGGAGTGTAAGTGCAGTAATGCATTCAGCGGACCGATACTAATAGACCGAGGGCTTGAACTACAATTGTTCATCTCACACTTTGTTTGCTGTCTCTCTTATTTGGTTTTCAATAAGCATCACGGCTTGTTTGTTTTATAAAAAAGCTCCGGAAGCGCTTGCTTCCGGAGCTTTCACATTATACACATATCTCCCCCTTTGAATTTTCATAAAAATATGATAAAATGTTTTTGTAACCCAACCTTTTAAGTGCTCTTTCAGTCTTATAAGTGAAATCCCCGGAAAGGCAATTAAGAAATGAAGAAAATCTCTGAAAACAGCGACGGTGTTCTCGTTGAAATGACCTTGCTCGGAAACGGCGAGGCGTACGGCGAGCTGGTGGAGCGTCATCAAAGAAAAGTCATGGGTACCGCCATGAAAATATCCGGCAACAAATATTCTGCGGAGGACGCTTCGCAGGATGCTTTTGTCAGCGCATGGATGCACCTTGACTCTCTCCGTGACCGTGAAAAGTTCGGGCAGTGGGTGTGTGCTATAGCCAAAAACTGCGCAAAAGACCTTGTATACCGCTACCAGAATGCCTGTGCGGATATAAGCCTTGAGCTTTTGGGGAACACCTTGGCAGATGAAACCGATGATACCTCGGAAATTCATGAAGCGGTGGAGGAACTGCCGGAAAAATACAGAAATATTCTGTCGCTTCACTATTTTGAGGGGTATTCTGTTGACGAGATTGCCGAAAAACTGTCCCTGCCGGCTGGAACTGTGAAATGGCGCCTTTCCGAGGGAAGAAAAATGATAAGAAAGGGCTTTGGAATGGATAACGAATACAGAGAAAACGAAACACTTCGCAGCCGTGTTCTGCGTGAGGTGGAAAAGCTCAAGCTGTGGAGAATGCGCAACGACAAAACAGGGTTTGAAAAAGAGTACGAAAAGGTCCTCAAAATGGTTGATACCCTTGACGAGGGGGAGGACAGGGACCGTGCAAAATCCGACGTGATGATATGCGGCTATTGGTGGATTCCCGGAAAGAAAAACGATGAAGTTATAAAGGAAATCAAAGAGCTCGCCGAAAAATCAAAGAACGACGATGTTATGCAGGAGGTCATGCAGGCGGAGCGTGATAAGTATTTCAGAAGAGCAGGAGTAGACGAAGGACTAATAAATCTGGAACGGGAGGAGCACATTCCGTATCTTGAAAAGCTGGGACTCAGAAAAACTCTGGGCTATTGCCGCTTCTGGCTGGGCTGGGCTCTGTTGCAATTACAGAGGGAGGATGAGGCAGACGAGGAATTCAGAAAGGTTACGGAAATACTTGAGCCGTGTCATGCGTATTACACCTTGGCGAAATATTCACTTCGTATGTCCGAAGAAAAACGGAGAATTGAAAAGGAAAACAAATATCCGCACAGTCTTCTTTTTGCCGCCGCCCCCGTTGTAAAAAAGCTGAAAAACAGATACTGCCTGTGGGAAAATCCGCAGGCGGACCTTTGGCAGAATGCAGGGAAAATCAAATTGCCGGTATTTATCAGCAGCTTTGCTTCAAAGACAGACGGAATTCTCTACGACAGCACCTTGAAAACAGGGGAAAGCATTACTTCCTCCGACGGAGGGTATTGTCTGACTCTTTCTGCCGACAATACTGCGGTGGATACTCCGTCGGGAAGATATGAAAACTGCAAAATGTATAGGGTAACGGGAAACGGTGCAGACGGTGTAACCGAAATGTATTTCTCGCCGAGTGCAGGACTGGTCCGCATAAAAAATACCGAGCACTCGGAAAGCGAAGAATGGGTGCTGTCGGAATACAGCATAAACGGCGGCTTACTTTCCCGGGGAAATCTCTGGAAATATTCGTATGCTTCGGACAGCGGGTTAATTGAAGCTGTTGATTATACGGTAGAGGTGGTATATTCCGACAGAGATACTACGATTTTCGGAGAAAATATCTTCCGCCGTGTTGAGGGCTTTGACGACAGCACATGGAAGGGCAATATATGCCATGTAGCGTGGGGATACTGGACGGAAACGGACGGAATCCGATTGGTTGATGTGAGAGAAAACGCACGGCGTGCCGTGAAAATGGCAAAAACCGTGCGTGAAAAGCGAATGTCAAATATAATGTCGGACGTTGCGCAAAGGATAATGGCAGGCGACGAAAGAATAACTCCCGATGGCACGGAGAGAGGACGCTGGAACTTTTTCCAAACATTTATTCCATCAAAAGAAGGCGGAAAAACCGTTATCCGCAATTTTTGGAAATACGATTTTGAATGGAAAGATACCGGAGAAATGAGCCGTGAGGGAAATAAAATCCTGTACAACTTTCTGTACGATATACTTTACGGGGCTGCGGGCTGTCTGTGGTCGGAGGAATGGGTGCCGGGGTACCGTGATGAAAAAAAGGGTATGGTAGCATACGGAACGGAACCTGCCAGCACAAATCTTTCTGTGGCGGAAGACGAGGAGGTTGAAACCCCGGCAGGGAAATTCGCCGCCTGCCGTCATATAGTTCTTGATGTGTCGGGCTATGGCGGCGGATGGGAATACCGAGGCGGACACATGGAATATTGGTTTGCCCCCGGCGTGGGTATCGTTAAGTTCTCACGCCCCATAAACGCAGAGGACGGCAGTCAAATAGAAAATATATGGCATCTTACAGACTATTCCGTTACGGGTGAGGGATATTTCCCCATGGGGGACGGCATGACCAGAAGATATGAGCCGAAAAGCATCGGTGACGGATTCAGCGCCTTTGTTGAGTATACCTTTGACGGGGAAAACGGCGATATGGTTCTTTTCAGAAATGCCGCCGGAATGGAGAAAAGAAAGAAAAGCAAGGGCTGACCTCGGTCAGCCCTTGCTTTTTACGTATAGAGGTCGGCAGAATCGGCGGCGAAGCCGCCTTTCTGCATCATTTTCCTCCTATTTTCGGCATTTATCGCTCATGGGACAGGAGCCGCAACCGCAGCCGCAAGCGGATTTACCGCTTTTCTTCCGTTTTACCATAATACCGATTACCACGGCGGCAACGGCGATTATTACAGCCGCAACAATTATTGTTGCAATATTCTCAGATATAAATTCAATCATAATCCCTCCAAGGTTAGCCTATGCTAACCAAATATATGATACTATAAAAAATGCCGCATGTCAAGGGAAAATAAAAAATTCCCCGTAAATTCGGGGAATTCGGAGTGAGGACAAAATTAAATCGGTGCATTTTTTCGATAAGACGGATTGCAGAAAGTGTTCTCAAGTGCTGCTTGTATTAAAGTTTTTTGGGGTTCTTAGTACCTTTTTTCCAAAAAAGGTACTAAGCGGAGTGTGAGGCGGAGCCTCACATGCCGCTTAGTCTGCCTTTACACGTAATAATCAATGCTGTCGATAAGAACCGTTCCGTTTTGCTCCGTCAGGGTAAAATACAGAGTTTTTGAGCCGTCGGAGCCGATGTCGTTTCTAAATGTCCCGTTGTTGCGGAATATTTTGTATGAAACATTGTATCCGTAGACGGTTGCGCCGCCCTTTGTTTCCTCCGACAGCTTTTCAATATATATATCGTACAGCATTTGGGGCGTGAAATCGCAGGTCTTTTCGTTATTCTTGAAATAATCCTCGGTGAAAAGAGTATTATATTTCGTATAATCTCCGTCTATCACCGTAGCGAAATAATCGAAAAAGAACTTTACGTCGTCGCCGTAGCTTGAAACGTCGGTTTCGGTTACGGCAATCGTTTCCGCACCGTAGGTATAATGCATCTGGCGGTCAAGCTCCATGTATTCCCTGACGGTTGAAACGTCCAGCTCCTCGTCGGCGGGATAAAAAATATAGCTCTCTGTACTGCCGTACATTCCTATAATATCGTCTTTTGTCTTTTCCTGAGCATTTTCGAGAATTGACGGATTGCCGTACAGAAGATACCATGACACGGCGCCCGCAACGCACATAAGCGCAAATACTGCAATAATGATTTTTTTCTTCTTATTCATTTTCACCTGTAATCGAATGGCTTTCAGCCTTTTTTCAAGATAAATTATTTATTTTTGCTTCCCACTATTTCACAAATCAGACGCGCGGTTTCCCCGTCCGCAAAATCCGACAAATCACATCCGTATTTTATACGCTCTCTGGCGTATGTGGAGCTCATGTAGGAAAGCTCGGGGGCGGAGGGAATCAGCACCGTTTCAAGGCGGGAGTCGAATTTTTTCATTATCTGGGAAAGTCCCGCTTCGTAGTCAAAATCGGTGGTGTTCCGAACTCCCTTGGCAATAAATCCGGCACCGACGCTTTCGGCAAAATCGGAGGTCAGCCCTTCAAAAACGTGACATTCCGCATTTTCAATGCTACGGCAGGCACATTTAAGAATTCTTAGCCTTTCGTCTTCCGTGAACATATATCTTTTTTCTGTGTTTACCAGAACAACGGGGAAAACCTTGTCGAAAAGATGAGCCGCACGGCGGATAATATCTACGTGACCCAGGGTTACGGGGTCAAAGCTGCCGGGAATTATTGCATATTTCATAAAGCCACCTCAAGGAGCGTTATTCTTGCTCTGCCGTAAAGAGCGGTTTTTGCTACGGTGAATTTTTCGGAAAGAGATTTGTCGCCGCCGAATACCTGAGAGAGCACCTGTTCCGAGTGATAGCCGTCGTCTTTGAGTTTTTTCTTTGAAACGGGGGCTGTTCCGTTGTCCGTCTCGCAGATAATTCTGCCGCCAGCCCGCAAAAGCTCGCCTTCTGCAATAAGGGAAAGCGCTTCGGGAATAAAGCCTGATGCATAGGGAGGGTCAAGGAAAATCAGGTCGAATTTCTCTTTTTCTGCGGCGCTTTTCAGATACTGGGAAAAACCGATATTGGAAATTCTGCATTTATCGAAAAGCTTTGTTTTTTTCGCATTTTCCATAACTATGTCAACGGCGTCCTTTGAGCTGTCCGTAAAAACGCAGTGCTCAGCACCGCGGCTCAAAGCCTCAAGCCCAAGCTGTCCGCTCCCTGCAAAAAGGTCAAGACAGCGGCGGCCTTCAATATCGAACTGTATCATGGAAAACAGAGCTTCCTTTGCACGGTCTGAGGTGGGACGGGTTGCGTCTCCCTCAAGGGTGCGGAGCTGAATTCCCCTTGCATTTCCCGTAATAATTCTCATTTTTTACTGTCCTTTTCGTGAAAATATGCGTAAACTGCCTCGGCGTCCCTTTCGGATATGCCGGGGGCTTTTTCAATTTCGGACTTGTCGGCGCTTTTCAGCTTCTGAAGCGTTCCGAAATGTCCCAGTAATTTCTTCGCCTTTGCGGGACCTATGCCCTGTATTTTTTCAAGAGAGGAGGTTTTCAGGGTTTTGGACTTTGCCTCGGTCATTCGGGACACCGTAAAGCGGTGAACCTCCTCCTGAAGTTTATATACAAAGCGGAAAACCTCCGCCTCTCTTGCAATGCTTACCTCGCTTGTGTCGGAAACCACCGTTCTCGTCTTGTGGTGGCTGTCTTTAACCATGCCGAAAACGGGAATGTCAATTCCCATTTGCCGTGTAAGCTCCCGGATAACCGAAACATGCGCCGCACCGCCGTCAAGAAGAATAAGGTCGGGGGCAGTCGCCAGGGAGCGGTCGCCCCCGTCGTTAATATGGGAAAGCCTGCGGAAAAGAGCCTCTCGCATGGCGGCATAGTCGTCGGGGGCTTCGTTTCCTCTAATGCGGAAATATCTGTAATCGCTTCGCCTAAGCTTGCCGTTTTCCGCAACTATCATGCCGGCGGTAATATGCTCCTTGCCCAGATTTGAAATGTCGTACGCTTCAATTCTTTCGGGAACTACTTCAAGAGAGAGAAGTCTTGCAAGAGTTGCGAGCATTCTTTCGTCCGTGTCGTTACGGCGGTGTCTTGTTTCGCTGTGGCGCACGGCGTCCCTCTGCGCCATAAGGCACAGCTTTCTGGCTTCTCCCCTGACGGGAGTGCGCACGGTTATTTTTCTTCCCGCCTTTTCGGAGAGAAACTGCTGTGTAATTTCCACGTCCCCCTCGGGCATGTTAAAGGAAAGCAGAATTTCCCGTGGGATAGCTTCTTTGTACCTGTATAGGTTTACTATAAATGCACAGAAGGGAGACTCCTCCCCGTCCTCACCCACGCCGGTGATTTCGTCCGCTCCGAACATGAAATATTCGCTGTCGCAAATTATGCCGCCACGTATGTTTATAACTGCGGCGCAGTCACAGCCCTCGTGGGTGGCAAGAGCTATAATATCGCATTCCGTGTCGGGGGAAAGCTGAGTCTTTTGCTTTTCGCTGAGCTTTTTCAGCGCATTAATTGAATCCCGACAGCGTGCCGCTTCCTCGAAGCGCTCGTCCTCCGCCGCTTCTGTCATCTGACGGAAAAGCGCCTTTTCAACTCCTGCGGTGTCGCCCTTTAACAGCTTTGCGGCGTTTTTTATGATTTCGCCGTATTCCTCCCGGCTCACGTCTCCCGCGCACACGCCGCAACAGCGTCCTATCTGACGGTACACGCAGGGGCGCGCCTTTCCTATGTCCTCCGGAAATTTTCTCTTGCAGGAGGGCAGACCGAGAGTTTTTTCAAGAGTGCTTATAACGCTGTATACCGTTGAAGTGCCGGAGTAAGGACCGAAATACATTCCGTCCGAGCCCCTTTTTCTGGTCATCAGTATGCGGGGGTATTCATCGTCGGTAATCTTTATATAGGGGTAGGATTTTGAGTCCTTCAGCAGAATGTTGTACTTGGGGGTGTACTGCTTTATCAGATTGTTTTCCAGCACTAAGGCTTCCATTTCGCTGTCGCAGGTAATATACCTGAAATCGCATACCTTGGACGCCATTTTTGAGGTTTTAATATCGTGAGAGCCGTGAAAATACTGGCTCACACGGTTTTTGAGGGCACGGGATTTTCCCACGTATATAACGTGTCCGTCCCTGTCCTCCATAATATAGACTCCGGGAGACCTCGGCAAAAGAGACGCCTTGCGTCTCAGATATTCAAGCGTATCGTTGCTTCTGTCCATATGTTCCCCTTAAAAGTTAACAAAAAACGGGCTGACACGCAGCCCGTTCCAAAAGAGTCTGATTATTCGTTGAAGCCCGTGTCGATAAGAGCGGCGAGTCCCTCAACAGCTTCGGTTTCGTCCTGTCCGTCAGCTATAATAGTAATCGTCATACCCTTAACAATACCCAGAGAGAGCACGCCGAGAAGGCTCTTAGCATTGATTCTGCGGTCCTCTCTTTCAACCCAGATAGAGCTTCTGTATGAATTAGCCTTTTGAATAAAGAAAGTAGCCGGTCTTGCGTGAAGACCAACGTTGTTTTTAATAGTAACGTCGCGTGATACCATCATATCCCCCGAACAAAAATCAAGATTGCCGCGGACAAGTGCGGCTTTTACTGCTTAATTATAGCAAAGCGAGTATAAGAAATCAAGAGATTTTTCATTATTTTTGAAATTTTAGCCCCGATATATAAAAAAACAGACGCAAATCATATGTTTTTGGGCAAATTTAATACTATTATGTATAAATATTTGAGCTAATATCCCGACCGCAGGGGATAAATTTGAAAAATATTAACACAAAGGGGCAGAAATATGGTACAATCAAGAAAGTATCAAATACATGCCGCCTGCGGCGGCAAAACGGAGAAAAGAATGAAAAAAGTGCTTATAACGGGCGGAAGCCGTGGAATAGGTGCGGCGGCTGTTAAAAAATTTGCCGAAAGCGGACACAGAGTTGTTTTTATATACAATAAGTCGGAAAAAGAGGCGAAGGAGCTTTCCGAAAAATACGGTGCGGACTGTATTCGCGCCGATGTTTCCGACCCCTTGCAGATTAAAGAGGCGGTCGATGCGGCGGCAAAAATTATGGGCGGCATTGATGTCCTTGTCACCTCGGCAGGCGTGGCGAAAATCGCACAGATATGCGATACCGACGACGGCGAATGGCGCAGAATATGCGACACCGACCTTTCGGGAACCTTTTATATATGCAGAGAGGTCTCCCGTATTATGGTGAGACAGCATTCGGGAAGTATAGTGACGGTAGGCTCCGTGTGGGGCAAGGAGGGCGCCTCCTGCGAGACGGCGTACAGCGCCGCAAAGGCAGGGGTAAGAGGGCTGACAAAGGCTCTCTCCAAGGAGCTTGCCCCCTCCGGAATCACGGTGAACTGCGTGGAACCGGGGGTTATCGATACGGATATGAATTCCTGCCTGTCCGAGGAGGATAAGAAGGCTCTGTGCGAAGAAATCCCCGCAGGCAGATTCGGCACAGCCGGGGAGGTTGCGGAGCTTATATATTTTCTTTCCTCAGAAAAAGCCTCGTATATTACGGGGCAGTGTATCGGTATCGGCGGCGGATTTTAGAGGACTTTCAAAAATCGGATTCGGGCGGAAAAGGGGCGGCGCCTCTTTTCCGCCTCTTATATCGTTCTGAAATCATATAAATATTGTTGACTTATATAATAATCCATGATAAACTTAACCTAAGAAAATATGCTTTGGAGGAACAGGTATGAAAAGAGCCCTTTCGATGATCGTACTGATTTGCATGCTTTTCAGTATGCTTACCCTCGGCGCTCAGGCTGCCTACACTCAGGTAGATGAAACATATACCGCGGGTGATGTGAACGGTGACGGCGCGGTAAATGCAAAGGATACGTATGAGCTGAAAGCGCATATTGCGGACGGAAAGGAAATAATAACCGACGCGGCGGACCTTAACGCCGACGGTACGGCAAACGCCCGTGACAATCTGCTGTTAAAGGCAGTAAATGCGGGGGCTTGTGCTATTTCCGACTTTGAGAGCGACAGCATTATTTACAAAATGACTATTGCCTCAAACAGCATTGCCGACTACGATATTGTTATTCCCGAGGACGCCGTATACAATAAGGAATCCTCCGGAAATAACGACAACTGCACCTATGCCGCAGAGATTTTGCAGGAGTATATTGAAAAAGCCACCGGCGTGAGCCTTAATATCGTTGTAGGCGAAAGCACCAAGGCTCATATGATATACTGCCACAAAATAGACGTGAACAGCGAAGAAGCCGAGGCTATGGGTCTGGGTATCGAGGACTATATATACGAGGTAAAAAACGGGGATTTGCACATATACGGAACCCTTCGGGGCTGTATGTATGCGGCGTATGAAATACTGGAGGAGTACCTGGGTATTTCCTTCTATTCGGAGAGAGCCACATATTTCCCCACAAAGAGAACCGCAGATATTCCCGAGGGTACTTATGTTTATCATGAGGTTCCCCTGGAATTCAGATTTTCCGGTCAGACCGCCAACACCGATACTGCATGTGAGTATTATTTCCCCAGAAGAATGAACGGAACTCAGCTGTACGCATACTGGGGCAGAAGAAACGGATATGCCACGGGCCCTTATTTTTGCAACGCCCATTCTTATTCGGATTACTATCTGATGGGCACGGGATACGATCCGGGACCGGATTATCCGGATATCAGAAACAGATATTATGTAAAATGGCGCTCCAGATTGAATGATATAGGGGACCCGTATCCGGATATAAGGGCAAACAGATGGCAGCCCTGCGCCACTCCCTTCGGGTCGGCAACTCTTGACAGCGACGAGCCCAGCGACTACGCATATATGTTTCAGGGTATGCTGGAGGCGCTTCAAATGATGACAGACTGGGGCAACGACCTTAAAACGATTACCGAATTGGGAGTTCATATTGCCTCCGCTTCCATAAACGATAACGGCTACTGTTGCGACTGCCGTATTTGTTTCGCAAAAGCAAACGGCAGGACTTTAAGGATTCCGGGCAGTATCGAAGATAAGCTTGACGGCTATACAGGTGAATATACGGTTAACGGAAAGGACGTTACCTTCAAAAAAGAGAGCTATTCCGGCGTATATCTGGACCTTACAAAGCGATTCGGACGGGATATTCAAGCGTATTATCCCGGAGTTCGGGTTATGACCATAATATACGACCATACCGTTCCCGAATCGATCAGACCCGACGAGAATATTGTGCTGATGTACTGCGGACACGGCTGTAACCAGCATCCCTTCGGTACGGGCCAGTGCGGAAACGGAAAAACCACGCTGGGCAGCAGTAATATCCACGATGAAGAGGAGCTTATGACGTGGGCAAACCTCTGCCACGAGGTAGGAGCTACCATATGGTTCTGGGAGTACGGAGTAAACTATCATTATTATCTTGCACCCTGCCCCAATGTTATGGACTTCTGGCAGAACTATCACTATATTCTCGAGGTTTGCGGGTGTGACGGAATATTTTACGAGGGCAGTAACTATATCGGAAGCCGAGAAGGAGCAGAGGAATACAGCTTCGAAGGACTAAAGGGGTACCTGTCCGAAAAAATAATGTGGGAGCCCTCCATGACCTACGAACGGTTTATCGAGGTGATGAAGGAATACCTGTATATGTACTACGGCGACGGATACGAGTATGTGTACGAATACCTGCAGTATCAGCAGGCGGCAGGCGACGCCAACGAGATTTGCTGTATCGTAAACTTTGACCGACCTTGGGAGATGTACTCTAAGGCGTATATTGCGGAGCATTACGAGGAGGCGAGAGCCTGCCTTGATAAAGCTTTGGCGATGGCAAAGGAGGATTTACAGCGAGAAAGAGTTGAAAAGCTGTACCTGTCCTGCGATTTTCTTGGGCTTTCCTCTGTTTACGATGATATGTATACAAACGGAACCGATGCTCAGAGAGCAGTATACGAAGAAAGATACAGTGCCCTGTGGACTTATCTTTACGAGCACGAATATCCGATTTTCAGCTCCGACGATTATGTGCTTCCCGATGAGATAGATTATACCGTAAACCCCATGATCCAGTTCTACGATCACGGCTCAAACAGACCGGGAGTGAAGCCGTAAATGATATTTGAAAAACTGCTTGTGCCCGACCTTTGTACGGAGCATTATTACGACATAACGCCGGAAACGGTGAAAAGCATGGGAGGCTCGGCGCTTCTCTGCGACATAGATAATACCCTTGTCACCTATGACGACCCCGTGCCCACCCCCCGGGTGCTTCAATGGATTGAAAATATGGAAAGCTCCGGCGTGAAAATCGCATTCGTTTCAAATAATAAGCCTGACAGGGTGGAGGCCTTCAACGAAGGTCTTCGCCTTACGGCCTATGCAGACGCGGGAAAGCCGAAAACAAAGTATCTCGCTATGGCGCTGAAGGACATGGGTGTTGAAAAAGACCGTGCAATCCTTCTGGGAGATCAGCTTCTGACAGACTGCGCCGCCGCAAAACGGTTCGGTATTCCCGCAATTATCGTGCCGCCCATTAAGGACAAGAAAACGCTTTTCTTCAGGTTTAAGCGGTGGCTTGAAATTCCCTATATGAAGAAATATAAAAAAATGCACAGCCGCTGACATACGGCAGAGAGGATTATATGTCGGAAAGACTTGAAAAATTAAGAAGCCTGATGAGGGAAAAGGGCTTTGACGCTTTGTTTGTTACAAATCCTGAAAACCACCTGTATTTCAGCGGCTTTAATAACCCGGACGGCTGTTTGCTCATCGGGCGTGACACAGCCGTGGCTTTTGAGGATTTTCGGTATATCGAAGCCGCAAAGAGAGCTATATCTTCCGAAGATTTTCAGGTGGTTATGCCCCAGGGAAGGAGAAAAGCGTGGCTTCCAGAAGCTCTGCGTATGACGGGTGCGGAGCTTGTAGCTTACGAGGACGATGTTCTCCCGTGCAGAGAGCTTGAAGCGCTGAGAGGCGACTGCAAGGGGACGGAGTTCGTTCCCGCAGGGGATATTACGGCAGAACTCCGTATTTGCAAGGACGAAAGTGAAGTGGAGTGCATAGTTAAAGCACAGAGAATTGCCGAAAAATCCTTTGCACAGCTTGTTCCCCTTATAACCTACGACTGCACGGAAACCTATCTTGCCGCACAGCTTGAGTTTTTAATGAAGAAAAACGGAAGCGAGGGCGAGAGCTTTGATACCATAGCCGTTTCGGGCAAAAATTCCTCGTCGCCCCACGGAGTGCCGAGAAACGTGAAAATCGAAAAGGGCTTTCTCACCTTCGATTTCGGAGCGACAGTCGGCGGGTATCACTCGGATATGACCAGAACCGTATGTGTCGGAAAGGCAACGCCGGATATGAGAAGGATGTACGATACGGTGCTGAAGGCTCAAACGGCGGTGCTTGACGTTATAACTGAGGGCGCTTCCTGCTTTGCCATGGATAAAATCGCAAGGGATATAATAGACGGCGCAGGCTATAAGGGAGCATTCGGACACAGCCTCGGTCACGGGGTGGGTCTGCGCATACACGAGCTGCCCAATCTGAGCCCCTCGTCAGGGGATAAGAAGCTGAAAGCGGGAAATATAGTCACCGTTGAGCCGGGCATCTATCTTGAAGGAAAATACGGTTGCCGTATCGAGGATATGGTCTGTATTACGAAAGGCGGCTCGATAAATTTGACAGATTGTTCCAAAGAAATGATAGAAATATGAATTTTTACTTAATTTTCTTAGAAACTATTGCAAAAACATTTAGAATATATTAAAATAACCATAGATGACTGTAAATAAAAACGGAAAGGAGCTATCCCCAAAACGGGATAACTGAATAATTATGGTAGTAGCAGGAGATTTCAAAAACGGTATCACCTTTGATATGGACGGACAGGTAATGCAGGTAATCGAGTTCCAGCATGTAAAGCCCGGAAAAGGCGCAGCCTTCGTCCGCACAAAGCTGAGAAATGTAATCACCGGAGCAGTAGTGGAGAAAACCTTCTCTCCCACGGACAAATACGAGGACGCAAGAATAGACCGTAAGGATATGCAGTATCTTTACAATGACGGCGAGCTCTACTATTTCATGGATATGGAAACATACGAGCAGATGCCTCTTAACGCAGATAAGCTGTCCGACAACTTCAAGTTCGTCAAGGAGGAGATGATTTGCCAGATTAAATCCTATAAGGGCAACGTGTTCTCCGTTGAGCCTCCCATGTTCGTTGAGCTGGAAATCGTTGACGCAGAGCCCGGCGTTAAGGGCGACACCGCAACAGGCACCACCAAGAACGCAACTCTTGAAACCGGCGCCGTTATCCGTGTTCCTCTGTTTATCAACCAGGGCGAAAAGGTTCGTATCGATACCAGAACCGGCGATTATCTGGAGCGCGCATAACAAAGGAGCGTAGTATGACTATAAGTGAAAAAAGCGCATACTTAAAGGGTCTTGCCGAGGGCATGAAGCTTGATACGGAAAAGGCGGAGGGCAGGCTCATTTCCGAGCTTATCGGTCTTGTTTCCGAAATAGCTACGGCTGTGGAAACCGTCGATAACGACGTTTCCGAGCTTTATGACTACGTTGACGAATTGGACCAGGATCTTGCAGACGTTGAAGAAGCCGTGTTTGAGCTTGAGGATGACGAAGAGCTTGACGACGAGGATTACGACTACGGCGAATATGACGAATGCGACGGCGAATGTGACGGCTGCTGCGGCTGTGACGATATTGACGAAACGGAAGACGTTTTTGATATAGAAGCCGAGGGGCTTCGCTGCATTATCTGCGAAAACTGCGGCGATACGGTTTGCTTTGACGAAAGCCGTGATCCCAAGGAAATCATTTGCCCCGGATGTTCAAAACCGGTAGTAAAATCTGAAGAATAATTTTTTATAAATACTTTATAACATTTTTTTCAAGGAGAAAAATCATGAAAAAAACCTTATCACTTTTACTGGTAATCGCAATGCTCATGTCAGCGATTGTTATTGCGATACCGGCAGGTGCGGCGGCGACGGCAGAGGAAATCGACTATGTCGACGCACTCTACTTCGAGCCCGGCAAGCAGCCTACCATAGACGGTTTTATTTCAACCGCCGAGTGGGGTTCCGCTTCCATCAGGGTTGAGGCAACCGACTGTGCCACAAAGGATGACACATCACCCTACAACCGTTTCCTTTTCTGGAGAACCGGTGACATTACCGATTATAGCACATTTGCATACGATGTATGGTTCCGTTGGAGCGAGAACTACTTCTACATCGGAGTAAAGGTAGAAGATCCCGACGGACATTCACTGAAGAACGGCACCACGGAAACGTGGAACGGCGACGCAGTACAGACCAGAATTGATAAGGAAGGCGCAAATGCGGCTACCGACGGCGAGGATTTCTGGGTGTCTACCGAGCATCCGAAGCCCTGGAGCTCCAGTCAGGTTCCCGACTTTTTGTTCGGATATGTTCAGATCGCAGGCGGATTTTCCGAGGCATGGGAGAATACCAGCAATAAGGGTATGACCTCCTTCTCCAAGAACCCCATGGGAACAGCGCTCTGCGTTGTAGCTCCCGCAGGCTCTAACTACTCCACCGATACCTCCAAGGGTATCACCACATATGAAATAGGTGTTCCGTGGGCATATATCCTTACAGGAGACACCACACCTGACGGAAATCAGATCACAGCGCTTACATATACGAAGTATAAGCCCGGACGTAAAGGCAATCCTGCCGGCGGTATCGGCAGAGAGCTCGGTATTTCTCTCGTTGTTCTTGACGACGGAAATAACCCCGATGCTACATGGGACGCATTTATGTCATGGGGCTCCGGTATCTGCGAAGCTTCACAGAAAGAGGGCGCAAAGTCCGCAACCGGTTCTAACGCCGTAACCCTTTCCGAAACGTCTGTAACCCAGACCGCAGGCTATACCACATATAACTGCTCAAGTCTTCTTGACGCTTCCTTCAGCACCAAGAACATCGACGCCCCCAATACTTTCTACAATTATCTGGGCGGTGACCTTTATAAGGATACCAAGGTAAAGTATGAGGATCTTACCGTACTTACCTATGACACAGACCCCAACGGCGACCTGTCTGTATGGGGCGCTCCCGAATATAAGGGTCACGTAACCAATATCGGCGGCACTCACGGAAACGTGCTTGACTACAGAAACTTTGTCGGAAACGATAAGACTTCCGCTGCAACCGATACCCAGACCTATATTGACTCCCGTGACGGACAGAACTCCTTTGCGGTTCCCACATCCTTTACGTTTGAGTTTGATATCTGCTACACCGATACCGTAGTTGTTGCAGACGCATACGAATCAGCTCTTTATAACTGGTTCGGCGGAGCAAGCGGATATGCCTTCATGTGCGGATACTTCTTCAACGACAGAATGTTCAAGATAGTTAATACTAACGACGAATCTCAGGTTCTCGCACAGTTTAAGTATGATCTGAAGAAGGATAACTGGTATAACTGGAAGTTCCAGTTCGATAACGAGTCCTGCACCGCAAGACTTTGGATCGACGACCTTTCCACCGACGCTGATAACGCAAACAGCCCGTGGGGAACCATGGTATTCAATACCTGCTGGAGATATTTCTACTATTCATCCAAGCAGCACCAGGATAACGGTACTCTGCTCATTTACAGAATGATGAATACCCAGTGCATGTACGATAATGTTAAGGTTTACAACTTTGCAAGCCTTACCAACATTGACGTTCCTAACGAAAGTGAAGGCGGTAACGGCGGCGCAAGTATCCCTCAGGATGTGACCGGCGGCGGCGAGCTCCAGCTTGAGGGGGTAACAAAGAAGGACGGCAAGTGGTACATCCCCGTAAAGGTTAAGAGCGAGTACCTTACCGCAACACAGCTTTCCTTCACTCTTAACTTTGACAAAACCAAGGCAGCCTTCAAGGCTATCGAGGGTCTTAACGAGGGAACCTATGAGGTAACCGAGAAGGACGGACAGATCGTTATCACCATCAAGGACTTTGCACAGGTAAAGGCCATGAAGGCGGGCGATAAGTTCTTCGATATCGTGCTTGACGCAACCGATGCAAATGCAGATCAGGCGGCGCTTAGCTTGAAGCTGGCGGATTCTTATACCTATACGGTAGTAACAGGCGACTCTATGGTATTTATTATCATTGCCGCAGTTGTTGCAGTTCTCGGCTGTGCTGTTATCATCACAAAGAGACGTAAGGTTTCCGAGTAATCCTAAATAAAAACGGGGCTGTCGCCTGTGAGAAATCACGGCGACAGCCTTTTTTGTTCCGTATCGTAACCCGGCGCCCTTGCGGCGACGGAAGAGCGGTAGGGCGGGGGCTTGCTCCCGCCGTTGGTTTAGCTTTCGCCGTTTATAAAGCGATAATTTCATGTAGAGACACAACTCATCCACCGGCAAAGCCGGTCCCCCTTCCCTTTATTAAGGGAAGGCTTTCGGCGGGAGCAAGCCCCCGCCCTACGGTATTAATGTCCGCATTTGCGCTGACGGAAGGTGCGATTAGAGCATACGTAGAGATACCCGAGAGTACTTGTACTCCTACAACGAAAAAGCGGAGCCGTGCTCCGCTTTTGTGGTATTAATCAAATCCCCGTAAAAACCTGTTTAGGTTAGTTTTTGGGGTCTTAGGGGGATTTTTACAAAAATCCCCCTAATTATACTAATTATACTAATTACTCCTAATGCTGACCCGGCACTTGCATTCCGTTACCGCGTCCTCCCAAATCACCTGACCTATGCTGTCGGCGGTGATTTTGCCCGATTTGGGATTTTTAACGGAATCAATGTGCCCCCGAATGTCCGCATTAACCTCCGAATATTCAAAGGAAAGGTCGCAGTTTTCCATGGTGCAGTTAATAAGGGTCAGATTTTTGCAGTAGCAGAAGGGCTGAGTTCCGCTGATTTTGCAGTCAATAAGCGTCAGCCCGTCGGAAAACCACCCCGGGTATTCGCCCTTTACCTCGCAGTTTCTCACCGTAACATTTTTGCTGTGCCAGAAAGCGTCCTTTGTGTCCAGAATACTGTCCGCGATTTCAAGGTTTTCCATGTACTGAAACGAATACTTGCCGTCCATTTTCACACGGTTAAGCCGTACGTTTTTTGAGTCTAAAAACAGATATTCGGAGGAAATTTCGCTGTCCTCGACGGAAATTCCGTCGGATTTCCAGCCGAATTCGCAGGAATTAATCCTGCTTTTTTTAACGCTTATATTTTCACATTCACGCACTGCCTTAATTCCGCCTAAATCACAGCCCCAAATCGAGCCGTCCCGGCAGTACCAAAGAGCCGCACGGCAAAGCTCGTCCATTTTTGAATTTTCAAGGGTAAAGCCGTTTACATGCCACATAGGATACCGAAGCGAAAAGCTGCTGTCCTTAACCTTTATATCACGGGCTTCCTTGAGCACGGATTCTCCGTCGGCGGGACCTGCAAAAATACAGCTTTCCACCGTGCTGTTTTTTAGATTGTAAAGGGCGCGTTCACAATCAAACTGTCTGCCCGAAATAATTTTTTCCATATTGCCTGTGTCCGTTCCAAAGCTCAACGCAGTTTTCTCCTTGTGGGTAAGTGCCGATTTTTGTCAAATACAGTATATCATCAAACAGCCCGTATGTAAATACCCATAAACGCAAAAAAACAGTTTTTTCCATTTGACAAAATACATCATAATGTGTCCCCTGAAATAAAAACAACAATATAGCGAAAAAATTTACAAAAACTATTTGAAAACGGACTAATGTGTAGTATAATGATATATTAGAAAGATATATTCAATTCAGGAGCGTCGGCAAATGAGCGTGATTACAAAAATTTTCGGAACATACAGCGACCACCAGATAAAAAAGATAATACCCACGGTTAATAAAATAGAAGCCCTTGCGGATAAATATAAAGCTATGACCGACGGAGAAATGCGTCAGATGACAGATAAGTTCAAAGAGATGCTTTGCGACGGCTATTCTCTTGACGATATTCTGCCGGAGGCATACGCTCTGGTGCGTGAGGCGGCGGACAGAGTGCTGGGCAAGCGCCCCTTCCGTGTTCAGCTTATGTGCGGTATTCTTCTCCATCAGGGACGAATTGCCGAAATGAAAACGGGAGAAGGAAAAACCCTTGTGGCGGTTCTCCCCTGCTATCTTAATGCGCTGACAGGCAAGGGCGTCCACGTTGTCACCGTCAACGAGTATCTTGCAAAAATGGGTCAGGAGGAAATGGGCAGAGTCCATGAATTCCTGGGTCTTTCCACAGGTCTTGTCATTCACGACCAAACTATGGAGGAAAAGCAGGCGGCGTATAACTGCGATATCACCTACGGTACAAATAACGAATTCGGCTTTGACTACCTCCGTGACAATATGGTCACCTATAAGGAAAATCTCGTTCAGCGGGGTCATAACTTCGCAATAGTTGACGAGGTGGACTCTATTTTAATCGACGAAGCCAGAACCCCTCTTATTATTTCGGGTCACGGCAATGAGGTGGACGCTCTGTACGACCGTGCAGACAAGCTGGTGCGCTCCATGTCCCGCTTTGTGATAAAGGAGCTTAACGAAAAAGAGGAGCACGACGATATAAAAGAGGATTTTATCGTTGACGAAAAGGCACGCTCCTGCACGCTCACCGCAAACGGCGTCAGAAAAGCGGAGGAATTTTTCGGAATAGAAAACCTTTCCGACCCGGAAAATGCCGACATTTCCCACCATATTTATCAGGCGATGCGCGCCCACGGTATAATGAAGCTGGATACGGACTACGTTGTCAAGGACAACGAGGTTCTTATTGTGGATACCTTTACGGGACGTATTATGCCCGGACGCCGCTATTCGGACGGTCTGCACCAGGCGATTGAAGCAAAAGAGGGCGTAAAGATTCAGAAGGAAAACCGCACAATTGCCACAATCACCTTCCAGAACTATTTCAGAATGTACGATAAGCTGTCCGGCATGACAGGTACGGCGCTTTCCGAGGAAAACGAGTTCCGTGAAATATATAATCTTGACGTTGTGGAGGTTCCCACCAATAAGCCCATGATACGTGTGGACCACAGCGATGCGGTTTATGCAACTGCGGCAGGAAAGGACAGGGCGGTTATCGAGCAGATTAAGGCGTGCCACGAAAAGGGCCAGCCCGTTCTGGTAGGTACGGTCTCCGTTGAAAAATCCGAGCTTCTTTCAAAGAAACTGAAGGCGGCAGGCATACCCCATAACGTGCTTAATGCAAAATATCACGAAAAAGAGGCGGAAATCGTCGCTCAGGCAGGTAAATACGGCGCCGTAACCATTTCCACCAACATGGCGGGACGAGGCACCGATATTTTGCTCGGCGGCAACGCCGAATTCCTTGCAAAGGTCCGCATGAGAAAAGAGGGCTACGAGGAAGAAATGATAATGCTGGCGACAGGCTCCTCCCAGTCTGTCAGCGAGGAGGTCTTTGCGGCAAGAGCCCACTTCAAGGAGCTTTACGACGAATATCAGAAGGAAATAAAGCCCGAAGCCGAAAAGGTCTGCGCCGCAGGAGGACTTTTCGTAATAGGCACGGAGCGGCATGACGCGCGCCGTATAGATAACCAGCTGAGAGGACGCTCGGGACGTCAGGGCGACCCCGGTGAGTCAAGATTTTATCTGTCTCTTGAGGACGATTTGATGCGTCTTTTCGGCAGTGAGAGAATTCTTAATCTTGTGTCCAGAATGGGTATTCCCGAGGACACCCCCATTGATGCAAAAATCCTCTCTAATTCCATTGAAACGGCTCAAAAGCGTCTTGAGGGACAGAACTTTGACAGACGAAAGAATGTCCTTGCCTATGACGACGTAATGAATCAGCAGAGAACCATCATCTATAAACAGCGGCAGGAGGTGCTGGACGGCGGCTCCCTCCGTGAAAAGATGATAGGAATGATAAACGGAACAGTTTCCGATGCCGTAGACCGGTATCTGCACGACGAAGATATGGGACTTTGGGAGCTTGACGGGCTTCGCGGCAAGTATAACGGACTTCTTTGCAGTGAAAATGACTTCAAGGATATGCAGGGAACGCCCGCAGAGGTAAGGGAAGAAATCCGTAAAACCCTTGTTGACAGAGCCATGAAGCTGTACGAGGACAAGGAGAAAAACCAGTTCGGCGAGGAAACCTTCAGAGAAGTGGAAAGAGTTGTACTGCTCCGTCAGGTTGACACAAAATGGATGGATCACCTTGAGGCAATGGATTCTCTTATGGAGTCTATCGGACTTCAGGCATATGCCCAGAGAAACCCCATCAGCGAGTACAGAATTTACGGCAGCGATCTCTTTGACGAGATGGTAACCATGATAAGGGACGACACGGTAAGAATGCTTCTTTCCGTTGTTCCCAGACCTCAGGTTATGAAGCGTGAGCAGATTGCAAAGCCCGTAACCGCCGGACACGGCGGAGACGGCACTCTGAAAAAACAGCCCGTTGTGAAGAAAAAGGAAGAAAAAGTGGGCAGAAACGACCCGTGCCCCTGCGGCTCCGGCAAAAAATATAAAAAATGCTGCGGTGCGGCAACAAACAACGAGGATTAATTTAACCGAGGAGATTCTGCGGTTATGAAAAACGGTTTTTTGACACTTTGGTTAGGGTCGGTGTTCCTTATACACTCTGTGCCCAACATTGAATCGCATATTTTCGGATATATCCTATTTGCCGCCGCTCTTTCGGGCATGGCGCGGCTTGAAGATGATCTGAAAGAGGCGAAGAAAGGCTTTATTATTTTAGCTGCCATAACGGCGGTAAAGGCTGTTCTGTGGAACATTTTTCCCAGCCTTTCCGATGCAACCGTAACAAGACTCCTTTATGAGTTTTCCTTTGCGGTTGCGGAGGCTGTGTTCTTTCTGCCCGCAATGTCGAAGCTGCTTTCGGGACTGGGTTATTTCGTGTCCCGCCATTCGGGAGCTGAATTAACCGCAGACCCCTTAAAGCTCCGAGGGATTACTTCGGCGTCCTTTATTGTAAGTGCGGCGGCGTCGGTTTTGCCTTTCGTTCCTACCCTTTCAGGCGACGGAGGCTCCTACGTTTACGGTGCGTCCGAGTCCGTATGGTCGCAGTTTACGGATCTATTCTACGTTTTCGGGACAATAGCCGCTTATATAGTGTCGTTCATTTGGCTGTTTAAGTTCGATAAAATGATAAGAAAGCTCTTTAGCGACACCGTTCTCATGGACGCACTTTCCGAAAAATACGAAAAAGAAGTTCTCGCTTTTCCTCAAAGGCTTGCGGCAGAAAGGCTGAAAACCGTTCTTCTGCTGTTCTCTGTCGCCTGCGGATTTACCCTTAATTTATATATCGACCATGTAAATATACTTCCAAATTTTATTGCCGCCGTTTTGCTTGCGGCAGGCACGGTGCTTTTGCGGGAGGCGTCTGCGAAACTGCGTGCGGCGGGGGTAGCAGCGGCGGCGTGCTGGGCGGTTCTTTCCTATGTGGGGCTCAGGCTTCAAAGGGCGTTTGTGGCTGAGGGGTACAGTCCCGAAAGGGCTTTGCACGGTATAGGAAAATCCGCCGAAATGTATGCAAAAATCGAGTATTTCTCTTTTGCCGAGGCTCTGTTCTTCGGGGCGGCGGCGGTGATTTTTGCACTTTGCCTTGCAAAAACCGTCAGGGTTCATATTAATTCCAAGGAAAGATTTGCAGCTTTAAGAGTACCCCTCAGACGTAGCATGATTCCCGTGTATGTTGCCCTGGCATTTACGGTTATTATGAACCTTTTGCAAACTCCCCTTATGAAGTATTATCCTCCCGTGTGGATGATTAGCGCTTTGATTTCCATGCTGCTGACCGTAGCCGCATACCGCATGTACGTCAGTATAACGGATAATCTCTGCCACAGAATGTCTCTGTAAGGCATGCTTTCAATGTTACGGGAAATTTTCGGAGAAACAGATGAAAAAAATTGCAATATTCCAAAGCGACCTTCGTGTGGGCGGAATACAGAAGTCTATTATAAATCTTTTGTCAAATCTTGACGGGGACGAATACGACATAGACCTTTTCGTGTTCGACGAGGGAGAGTTCTTTACGCAGAATTTCGGGGAAAACGTCCATATTGTGAAACTGCCCCGCGCCCCTATCGTTCTGAAATACTGCCCCTATTCCGTGGCGTATGCGCTTTATACCCCGCCTATCGATTTGGAAAAAGAGTACGATGTTGCGGTGGATTTTAACAGCTTCTGGCACGAATGCGCCATAGGCGCACAGAAGGTGAACGCAAAAAAAAGAATTATGTGGCTCCACAGCGATATTAGCGTAAAACGGCAGGTGGAGTTCAGATACAGAGTAAACTGGGCGCTTTCCCGTGGGAAATTCCGCCGCTTTGACGAGCTTGCGGCGGTGTCCGCAGGGGTCAGGGATTCGTTTTACCCCTGCGCTCCGAAAAAATATTCAAATATGAAAATATCCGTTATAGGCAACTATATCGATACGGAAGAAATATATCAAAAATCCCTTGAAAAAACGGATTTTTACCCCTCTGCGGATAAAGTGAATTTTATATCCGTGGGCAGACTGAGCTACGAAAAGGGATACGATATTCTGATAGATAATTTCGCAAGGGCGTATAAAAGGAGACAGGATATTCACCTTTACCTTGTGGGAGACGGCGACGAGAGAGAAAGGCTTGAAGAGCAGGCGAAACGCTTGGGGGTTGCCGAAAATGTTACCTTTTTAGGTAATAAACCAAATCCGTTCCCCTATGAGGCGGCGTGCGACGTTTTCGTTCTCACATCCAGATATGAGGGTCAGCCCCTTGTGCTGGAGGAAGCAACCGCAGTGGGACTTCCCGTAATAATATCGAAAAAC
>JAQXKW010000138.1 GCA_029010655.1 Clostridia bacterium
TTGCAGGGTGGATATGCCGGCAACCGTATTCCGCACCGCCATAAAAGTACCGTTTGCAACGTAGCTGTTTACCTCTCCGAAGGAATATGCAAAATCATATACGGGACATGAAACAATATATGAAAGCATATTCATGGATTGGTTGTCGCGCAGATAATAATACGAAGCGTTTGTTATATAGCTGTCGTTTGAATAACCGTACGCCATAATGTTCAACGCACTGATAACATCCGCCACCTCTCCGTAATCCGGTGCGGTAGAAATTCCAGTAAAAAACATGGCGTCACCGTAATATGCAAGCGAAGCATAGCTTTTCTGCTCCGTATTAAGCTTTGGCAAAGGCAGAATCCCCCAGTCAAAGGAAGAATTGCAAATCGACTTCATAGCGGACAGCCGGTCAACGAGAAAAAGCATTTTCCCGCTGAGAAAGCCGTTAATCGATTCAAGGGACGAGCCGTAGGAGCCCGGCATATTTACCGTAGAGGACACCTTTGCAACTATTGCACCGGGTCCTTCCCCGTTAAGTGAAAGAACGGGATAATAGCCTACATTGCTGTCGGTGAGCTTACCGCCGAAGGCGAAGAAAAACAGGTCGCTCAAATAGGGAGATGCGTTTTGAGAGCCGTAGGAATAATATGTTCCGTCAAGACTGCTGACGCTTGCGGCATACTCCGCATATTTATCTGCCGTCCATTCCCCTCTTTTTACAAGCTCATACGGGGATTCGAGACCCAGCTCTTCAACAAGGGTTTTATTGAAATAAATACAGCTGAGGCATTCCGGGTCAAGGGACGCAGGCCCCGCAACGGCATAAATTGCGTCGCCGCCCGTACCCGCCGCAACGGAGGTAGGATAAATATATCCGGGGTCAGTATCAAAGCCGGGCAGGCTTCTCAAATTAATAATCGCTCCTGCGGCAACATATGCGCCTATATACTTCTGCGGAAGCAAAGCGGCGTCGGCATAATAGCTGCCTGAACGTACTGCCGCCCTGATTTCGTCAAGCATGGTATCGGGGTCAACTACCTTTGAAATTATGGAAATGTCAAGCTCTCTTTCCACCGCCTCGTTTCGCTCTTTCATATCCTGCGAAATAACGGTAGGAGTGTTATCGTCGGGAGTTATAAGATTTTTCCCGGCAACGGCAATCTGAACAGTTCCGCCGCCGTAAGTGTTGCCGGACAGATCCTTCATAAAATCGGCAACATCGCCGTCGTAGTCCCCTTCATATTTTTCGGGCTCGTCGGGCACTGTGGTTTCGTCAACCGAGGTTGTCTCCTCATTTTCGTCGGTGCCGTGATTAAAGGAAATTATACCGCAGCCCGTAAGGCTCAATGACATTATTAACAGAAGTATTAAAGCGCATCGGCTGTATGTCCGTTTCATTGCTGTCTCCCCTAAAGGCATAAATACTCATATTACAACATATATAATACTACAAAGCGTTCCGAAAATCAATCGCATTTATTCAATTATTCGGCAAATTCCATTATTTTGAAACGCTTCCAAGGAAAAATCTGTCCGTTGCCAATGCATGGAGACAGTGGTAAAATAAATCCGGCACCTCCGGACAACGGACGCTTTGATTTCACGTAAAGAAAGGAAGGTTTATGAAAAGAAGATTTATCAGAAAGAAGTGTATCAGCTTAATTATTGCAATGCTGATGCTGCTGCCCGTATTCTGTTTGGGCGTAAGTGCAGACGAAGGACAAGCGGTAAATGTTTATATTGACGGACAAAAATATACGGGAACCGCAATGCTCAGAAATTCAGTCACTTACGTGGGCATCAGAGAATTCTCAACTGCAATGGGAAATGTCAGCGTTGAATGGGATGACGGTACTAAAACCGCAACCGTTAAATCGGACAACCTCAATATTTCTTCAAAGAATTCAGGCAGTTACATAATTGCCAACGAGAGATATTTGTGGGCACAGAGCGGTATTTTCATTATATCAGGAACCATGTACGTCCCGCTGAGAACTATTGCAAAGGCATTTAACGCCGACGTAAGCTGGAACGGCAAGGAATTTGCCGCTTACGTGGTAAGAAAGCCCGGAACAATAGCTTCGGGGAAAAATTATTATAATGCCGACGACGTTTACTGGCTTTCACGTATTATCAGCGCCGAGGCAGGCGTTGAGCCGTTTTACGGCAAGGTCGCCGTGGGAACGGTAGTTCTCAACAGAGTAAAAAGCAGTCAGTATCCGAATACAATTTACGGCGTAATATTTGACCGTAAATTCGGCGTACAGTTTACGCCGGCAGCTAACGGAACGGTTTACAACGAGCCGAATGCGGACAGTATCATAGCTGCAAAATTATGTCTTGACGGTGCCAGTATTTCGGACAGAGTTCTGTTTTTTGTTAACGACGCCATTGCAGAAAGCTCGTGGGTGCGCGATAACAGAAGCTATGTGACGACTATCGGAAGCCACAATTTTTATGCATAAAAAAGAGCCTTTCGGCTCTTTTTTTACATCAATTTATATGAAAGCTCCGTCAGAGAGGGATCGTCGGAAGTGTTGATAATCGTAATTTTCCCCTCATCGGGACCGGGATTAAGCATTCCGGCTTTTATCAGCAGTTCCCTTGATCTTCTCGCCGTTCCCTCCCCTCCGTCGTACAGCTTTACATTGCCGAGAATTCGTACAAAAGCGTCCTTTATAAGAGGATAATGGGTACAGCCGAGAACGTATGCGTCGCAGTCCATAAAGTCTCGAAGCAGGTTTTCAAGATATGAAAACAGTACGTCATCGTAAAGATGTCCGCTCTCTATCAGCTCCACAAGCCCCACGCAGGAAACAAGTTTAATATCCGCTTTCTCCGAATACCTTTCATACAAAGCGGATATTCTCCTTTGATGCACCGTCAAATCCGTTGCAAGAACAGCTATTTTCCCGCCGGGATTTTCTGTTGCCGCAGGCTTTATCGCCGGTTCAATTCCTATTATGGTAACATGAGGATACTTTTCCCGCAGGCAGTCTGCCGCCACCGCCGTGGCGGTGTTGCATGCGATAACTATCTGCTTTGCGCCCATTTCCAAAAGCCTTTTAAGACTGTTTTCGGACAGCTTTATTACCTCCTCTGCCGATTTTGTTCCGTAGGGAGCGTTGGCAGAGTCGCCGATAAATATAAAATTCTCCGACGGAAGCAGGCGTTTCAAGGCTCTTAAAACGCTGATTCCGCCTACTCCGGAGTCGAAAACACCGATAGGAGATGTCTTATCCGTCATTTTCAAATCATCAGGCTTCTGATGTATTTAATAGTATATTCCACACCTCTGTCGCCCTTTTCACCTGTCCACGAGGGAGAATGAGGCTCAATGGAAAGATAGCCGTCATATCCGTACTTATAGAGAATGCCGAAAAAGGCTCTCCAGTTGATTGCATCAAGCCCTGCGGGAGGATTATCGTAATTCTGATGAACAAAGCCGGTATTGTCAAAAAACTCGGCGGTTTCGGGGTACTTCTTTATAAGGTTATGGCGCTCCCAAGCCTTAGCTTCCTCAGACTCGCCGGTCTGGATAACTCCTTTAATATGCACATATCCGAATCTGTCGCCCCACATAAGTCCCTCGTTCATATATGCGCCCTTATCGCCGCCGTGAACGAAGCTGTGGGAGGGGTCGGATTTGATTTTCAGCCCGGGCACCTCGTCAAGCACCAGCTTCCACTGCTCGGGAGTGCGGATATAGTTGTCGCCCATCATGCAGTTTACTATATTTACGGTAACGCCGTTTTCTTTTCCGTAATCGTTTACCGTATTCAGGATTTTAATGGCAACGGTTATGTTTTTATAATAAGAGATATTTTTAGCGTAGTTTACGGAAACGAGGAAGTTAGGCGCACCCACAGCCTTTGCAAAATCTATGCACTTCTTCATTTCGGATATTTCTTCTTCTATAATCTCGCCGTCGGGGGTAACTACCTGACTTCCCCAACGACCCACGGCGCCCACCTCAATGCCTGTTCTTTCAGACGCCGCTTTAATTTCGGGGGCTTTCGGCAGAAAATCGTCAAGTCTTACTCCCCAGTATGCAGGATGGTTAAGGTCAAATTCAACAAAGTCAAGACCGAGAGCCTTCGCCTCGTCAAAGGACTTAGGCTCACAGCCCATTATCATTCCAAGTTTCATATTATATATCTCCTTCTATGTAGAAATTTATTTATGGTACAGGGTTCTGTGCTCGTATCGGGGCTCGCAGGCCACATTGATACCCAGCTTTTTATATGTTTTTTCGTCAACCGACGAAATAATTACGGAAAAATGTGCGTCACAGCCGTGAAGCTGCGGAATTGCGTCCATAGCTTTTTTTGCGTTGGGGTTAAAGAACGAGCTTGCCGCCAGGGCTATAAGCACCTCGTCGGAATGAAGTCTGGGGTTTCTGTTGCCCAGCATTTTTGTTTTCAGCTGGCAGATAGGCTCAAGAGTTTCGGGAGAAATCAGATCAATTGAATCGTCAATATCTGCCACGTTTTTAAGAGCATTAAGCAGTAAAGCGGCGGAAGCGCCCAAAAGACTGCTCGTTTTTCCGGTAACGATTTTTCCGTCAGGCAAAACCATAGCACCCGCAGGCTTTTCAGTCTCATCCTCTTTGAGAATTGAAGCGTTTATTGCAGGGCAAATCTCCTTTGTAACCCCTGCCTGCTGAACTATCAGTTCGTTTTTGTGGAGCAAAGCGGCGGGAGCGGAATGCATTGCCACATCCTGAGCGGCTCTGTAATATCTGCGGAGTATCTCCATATTTGCCGCTTCTCTTACGGCCTCGTCGTCATAAATGCAGAAGCCCGCCATATTAACGCCCATATCCGTGGGGGACTTATAGGGGCATTCGCCCATAATCTGCGTCATCATGGCACGGAGAACGGGGAAAATCTCAACGTCACGGTTATAGTTTACCGCAGTCTTTCCGTAAGCCTCCAGATGGAACGGGTCTATCATATTAATATCGTCAAGATCGGCGGTTGCCGCCTCGTAAGCAATATTGACGGGGTGCTTCAGGGGCAGATTCCATATGGGAAAGGTCTCAAATTTTGCGTAGCCCGCTTTTATTCCCCGCTTATTCTCGTGATAAAGCTGAGAAAGGCAGGTTGCCATTTTTCCGCTTCCGGGACCGGGGGCGGTAACCACAACAAGGGGTCTTTGAGTTTCGATATAATCGTTTTTCCCGTACCCTTCCTCGGAAACGATTCCGGCAATATCGGAGGGATAGCCGGGTATGGAATAATGGAGAAAGCATTTCATGCCCAAAGCGGCAAGTCTCTGCTTAAACTTTTCCGCTCCGCTTTGACCTGAATATCTCGTTATAACTACGCTTCCCACATACAAGCCTAAAGAACGGAAGGCGTCCGCAAGGCGCAAAACGTCGTCGTCGTAGGTAATTCCCAGATCTCCCCTGCGTTTGTTCTGCTCTATATCCTCGGCGTTGATTGCAATAATAATCTCTGCGTCATCCTTCATTGTTGCAAGCATTCTGATTTTTGAATCAGGTTCAAAGCCCGGCAAAACCCTTGACGCATGGAAATCGTCGAACAATTTTCCGCCGAATTCAAGATACAGCTTTCCGCCGAACTGCGCTATTCTCTCACGAATACACTCGGATTGAATAGACATATATTTGGCATTATCGAATCCTTTTCTCATATTCACCTCTATAATAATCGTAATTCAAGTAATATTTTATCACAACGGGAGAGTTTGTTCAATATTATTTTTGTATTTTTTTACAAATTCAGCCGTAAATTGATTGACAAACTCACATTCTCGTTATATCATTACCGAGAGGTGATTTTCGTGCTGAGAGTATATTTGATATTTTCCGGGATAATGGGGATTGTTACGTTCCTGTTGTTCGGAATTGACAAATTATTGTCAAAAAAAGAAGAAAATCCCCGTATACCTGAAATTGTTCTGTTAGGGTTTTCCTCTTTCGGCGGCGGTTTAGGAGGAATTTTAGGACGAATTTTACTACATCATAAAAATAATTTCAAAACGAAATTTCATTTTGCAATCGGAGTTTGGACGGCATTCCTTCTTCAGGCGGCGCTTGCAGTTTATATTTTTGTCAGTGAGAGTGGTATCGTATGAACAGAAAAAGCGAATACAGGCATAACGGCAGTACGCGGAGAAGCTTTATACTGCTTATAAAATCCCTGCTAATGTCATGCGCCTACATATCCGTATGGCTTCTGATAATGTATTTTTCAAAATAAATTCGGAATAAATCCGGAGGTAAACCATGAATAAAATCATAGGCGAAACTGTAAAAATCGAAAAAGCGGGGTATTCTCTTGAACTTTCCGAAAAAACAATTACTGTTTTTCTTGACGGCGAGCAGGTATCGGCTCTGCGTCCCGAATCGTCGGTAAATCTTCTCATAAACGGAGAGGTGAGAGAGGGGGAGCCGGAAATTACGGGCTTTTTCCGTGACGGAGACAGATTTATATGGACGGACAAGGAAAGGTGCGAATATATTCTTACCGTTTTTGACGACAGATTTGAATACTACATAAAGGTCAAAGGCTCCGGCAAAGTTTTCGGCGTTGACTATTTTTCGGGAAATAAAAACGTCCCGAATCCAGGAAGCGAATATGAATTTGACAGGGGCTTTATGCCTATTCCCACTATAACGGGTGCCCGTCAGTGCGAATTTCCCGCACAGGAAAGCTATGACGAGTTCTCATATCTTACCATCCCTCCCCTTTTCTGCTATGTTTTCGATATTTGCGGCGTTAATGAAAAGCTCTGCTTTGCACTTGCCGCCGAAAAAGGGCATCACAACTTTACAAAGTTTACGTATACCACAAAATCCGACAACTTCCTGCGCCGTTTCTGGCTTTCCACCGACCAGTCCGGTCACGAGAGCTTTCAGGGGGAGTGGATTTCTCCAAAGATTCTTGTATTCGGCGCACCCGACCGTGAGACAGCCTTGAAATATTATTCGGACTATTACTTTGCAAACGGCCTTTCTGAAAGAAAGGCAAAGGAAACTCCCCCCCGTTTCTGGTACGGTCCCATAGCCTGCGGCTGGATTGAGCAGGCGGCTTATTCCATGAAGCACAACCTGGGGCTTGGAGCGCAGGAATTGGCGTGCGAAAAGCTGTATAATAACTTCATGTCCGAAATGAAGCGCAGAAATCTACACCCGCAGATACTGATAATTGACGACAAATGGCAAAAGGAATACGGCACGGCTGTTGCCGATACTGAGAAATGGCCGGACCTTAGAGGCTGGATTGACAGAAACCTTCAGGAAAACAACTGCCGTACAATGCTTTGGTATAAGCTTTGGGACGCAGAGGGGCTTCCCGATGACTGCACCATGTACGATGAGAAGGAAAACCGTCGTGTTGCAGACCCCACAAATCCCAAATACCGGGCATTGCTTCGTGAAAATCTGCACAGGCTTCTCTCCTCCGACCAGGGCTGTTACAACGCATACGGGCTTAAACTTGATTTTGCATTTTTCCAGCCCGTGGGAGAAAAAAGCGAATCTTACAGCGGACTTTACGGCGTTGAGCTTTACTATGAATATGTAAAGTTTATTTACGAGTGCGTAAAGGAAATAAAGCCCGAAGCTGTGGTTTCAGGCTCTCCCTGCCATCCATATTTCAACAAATATATTGACCACGGCAGACTTCACGACTACTTTCCCGATTTGCGCCGTTGCTTTGAGGAGTTCCGGTTCAGAGCAATGCTGTATAAAACTGCCCTGCCCGACGCCGTAATCGACACGGACGGCTCCTCCTTCCATTCAAGGCGTGACACCATGCGCCACCTTACCATGGCGCACACAATAGGAGTTCCCGACCTTTACTGCATTACCCCTATGCCGTCTCTTGAGCTTTCGGACAGCGACTGGGACAAGGTAGCGAAAGTATGGAGTGAATACTCCGAGGAAATCGACAAAAGGTATAATTTATAAAAAACAATGCGTATGGTTTTCATCCATACGCATTGTTTTTCTATTTTTTCTGCCCGTAATAGGCGTTCTTTCCGTGCTTACGGAGATAATGTTTATCAAGAAGATAATCGGGAGCGGGACGAGCCTCAGGGTTCAGTCTTTCCGTTTCAAGTGCCATTTTTGCAACGTACTCGATTATTACCGCATTATGCACCGCATTGTCCGCGTCCGTACCCCATGCAAATACACCGTGATTTTTCACAAGTGCTCCGGGCATGGCAAGGGGGTCACGATGACCCACTGTTTCCACAATTACCGTACCTGTATTTTTCTCGTACTCCGTATTTACTTCGTCAGCCGTCAGGTCACGGGTACAGGGAATTTCCCCGTAGAAATAATCCGCATGGGTCGTTCCGTAGCAAGGAATACCCCTGCCTGCCTGCGCCCATGAGGTTGCGGCAGAGGAATGAGTATGAACAACGCCCCCAACACTCGGATACGCCTTATAAATTTCAAGGTGGGTGGGCAGGTCGGTTGAGGGATTAAGCTCCCCTTCAACTGTTTTTCCCTCAATATCCACCACAACCATATCGGAGGTCTTCATAACGGAATAGTCAACTCCGCTGGGCTTGATTACAACAAGCCCTGTTTCTTTATCTATTGCGCTTACGTTTCCCCAAGTGAACAGCACCACGCCGTGCTTTACCAAATCGAGATTTGCACGGCAGACCTTTTCTTTTAATTCTTCAAGCATAATAAACTCCATTCCGCCGCCCTGCGGCGGCACAAATTGTTATGAAATTCTCCTGTGTTTCCGA
>JAQXKW010000139.1 GCA_029010655.1 Clostridia bacterium
CGCAAAGGCGTTTCACAGTCTGCGTGAGCTTTTCCCCCGTTTCGGGGTTTTCCCTTATTATAACAGACGCCGAGGCTTCCTCAAGCACTCTTGCGTTCTTATACTGCTGGTCGTCGGTAACATTGGGAGACGGAATGAACACGGCGCACTTTCCGTCAAGCGCAAGCTCCGACACGGTAAGCGCGCCCGCACGGCATATGACAATATCCGCCGCCGCCATGCGATATGGCATATCGTAGATATACTCCACTAATTTTATATTATCATATTTGTCAAGTCCCCGCTCTGTAAACCAGCCCCTCGCTATATCCTTCTCAATGGTGCCGGTGGCATGGGTATGAAAAACGCCCTCTCTGCCTCCCGTATAATTTTGCATAAGAGTAAATACGGCGTCGTTTACCTTTTCGGCGCCCAGGCTTCCGCCGAAGGAAAGCACGTAGCATTTGACGCTTTCGGGGATACCAAGCTTTGCTCTCGCTTCAGCCTTTGAAATATTGGAAAACTTTGAAAGCAGAGGACAGCCCACATGGAGTATTTTTTCGGGAACCGAAAGTCCCTCCCCTGCCTTTTCAAAGTTAAGATAAATTCTGTCCACCCTTGAGGAAAGCATTTTCACGGTCATGCCCGCAACGGCGTTGCTTTCGTGAAGCGCCGTGGGAATACCCATATCCGCCGCCGCCTTCACCACCGGCCAGCTGACGTATCCTCCGGTGCCGATAACTATATCGGGCTTAAATTCTTTTATAATCTTTTTCGCTTTGACCGGGGAGGTCAGCGCAAGATATGCCGCCTTTATGTTTTTCGGAGAAAGGCTGCGCCGTATACCCATAACGTCTACGTGGTACAGCTTATAGCCTGCCGCAGGCACCAGCTTATTTTCGATTCCCCGCGGGGTTCCCACAAAGGCGATTTCGGACTCCGGCTCGTTCTCTTTTATTGTATTGGCTATGGCAAGTGCGGGATTAACGTGCCCTCCCGTGCCGCCGCCTGTCATTAATACTCTCATTTTTCACCTATATTTTCTTTTGATACGAATGCTTTGATATTGACAGAAGTATTCCCATTTCTCCCATAAGCACCACCGTTGCGGAGCCTCCGTAGGAGAAGAACGGCAGGGCAACTCCCGTATTGAATATCATATCGGTTACCACAAGGATATTAAGAAGCGCCTGTATGCCCACCTGACAGGTAATTCCGAAGGCTGTCAGGGAGGAAAACGTATCGGGAGCACGGCGTGCTATTTTCATGCCTCTCCATATGAAAAGTCCGTAGAGGACCAGGAGAAGCAACGCCCCCACAAAGCCCGTTTCCTCGCACCATATACTGAAAATAAAGTCGTTCTGCGCTTCGGAAACGTAGTTATATTTAAGATTGCTTTTGCCCAGCCCCGTTCCCAGAAGTCCTCCGTTGCCTATGGCGTAAAGTCCCTGGGTTGTCTGCCACAGTTCGTCAAGGACGTCGGCGTCGCTGTCAAGATATGTTTTAATTCTCTCAAGTGCGTAGCTGTTCATAAGAATGAAGCCGCCGCCGCCCACAACGGCAGGTATGCCGTACCAAAGGAGCATTTTCGGCACGCTGGCCCCCGACAGAAAGATTATACAAAGACCTATCATGGCAAGGATAACCGTTCCCGAAAGGTGCTTTTCTATAAGCACAAGACCGCAGAAGCCGAACATAATCAGCCCCGGCATTATTATTCCGTGGAGGAGCTTGCCTTTATTGCCAAGTCCGTATATAGTGTCGGAATGTTTATCGATATACCATGCCAAAAGCAGTATAAGCGATATTTTCGCAACCTCCGACGGCTGAAGTGTAAGATTTCCGCCCAGAACTATCCATCTTTGAGCAACTCCCCTTGCCGCACCCATTACGAACACCAAAAGCAGAAGCGCAACAGACACAACGGAAAGAGGTATGGCGCCCGCCCTGTAAACCGTATAGGGAAGCCATGTAAGAACAGCCATAAACACAGCGCCTGCCGCAACGAACAGCAAATGGCGGTATATGTAATACATACCGTTGTCCTTAAAGGTCTGTGCGTTGGGATAGCTTGCGCTGAACACCATAACGGACCCAAGGCTTAATAGCAAAAT
>JAQXKW010000140.1 GCA_029010655.1 Clostridia bacterium
GTTCGCCGCAAAATAGGCTTTACGGGAAAGCCCCGCTTCTGATATGAAAAAAATCTGCGTTGCAGACCGCATAGAGGACGGCGTTATCGTGCTCATACCCGATGACGGAACGGAGCCGGTCGAGCTTAAAGCGGAGGATTATCCTCAAATAAAAGTAAACGACGCGGTGGTTTTCGAGAACGGTAAGGTGCGCCCTGCCGTCCCCGGAGAGCATGAGGATAAACGGGAAGAAAATAAAGAGCGGCTGAACCGGCTGTTTAAGAAATAAGCCTGTGACAAAGCTATCTGAAAAAGCAAGAACTATACCAGGGAAAGAAGGCATTTTAATGAAAACAAGAGCTGTAAGACTTTACGGTGTGAACGACCTCAGAACAGAGGAATTCGAGCTGCCCGAAATAAAAGACGACGAGATACTGGCAAAGGTCGTCTCCGACAGTATCTGCATGTCCTCCCATAAGGCGGCGCTTCAGGGCGCAGGACATAAGAGAGTTCCCGACAACGTGGCGGAAAACCCCATAATTCTGGGTCACGAATTCTGCGGCGAGCTGGTGCAGGTGGGCGCAAAATGGCAGGATAAATTCAAGGCGGGCGACCGCTTCTCCATTCAGCCCGCAATAAACTATAAGGGCACGCTTGCGGCTCCGGGATATTCCTATCATAATATCGGCGGCGGCGCAACCTATGTAATAATCCCCAACGAGGTTATGGAAATGGACTGCCTTCTCCCTTATAAGGGCGAAGCGTTTTATTGGGGAAGTCTTTCCGAGCCCATGAGCTGTATCGTAGGTGCATTCCATGCAAACTATCATACTACCCCCGGCTCCTATGTTCATAAAATGGGAACCGTGGAGGGCGGAAATATGGCTATCCTTGCAGGCGCAGGCCCTATGGGTCTGGGTGCGGTGGACTATGCCATTCACGGCGGAAGAGCGCCGAAGCTCCTTGTTGTCACCGACGTTGACGACGCAAGGCTTGAGCGTGCCGCGTCCCTTATAACCGTTGAGGACGCAAGGGAAAACGGCGTTGACCTCCGCTATGTCAACACGGGCAAAATGGAGGATCCGGCGGCATATCTCCGTGAAATGACAGGCGGCAAGGGCTATGACGACGTGTTCGTGTTCGCCCCCGTCAAGCCCGTGGTGGAGCAGGGCGACGCAATTTTAGGCAGGGACGGCTGTCTCAACTTCTTTGCAGGTCCTACAAACACCGCATTTTCCGCCATGTTCAATTTCTATAACGTCCACTACGGCGCAACCCATATTGTGGGCACCTCCGGCGGCAATACGGACGATATGAAGGAGTCTATCGCCCTAATGGAGCAGGGCAAGGTGAACCCCTCCTGCATGATAACCCATGTGGGCGGACTTAACGCAGACGCAGAAACTACGCTTAATCTGCCTAATATCCCCGGCGGAAAGAAGCTGATTTATACCCATATCGACCTGCCCCTGACTGCAATCGCCGATTTCGGAAAGGCGGCGAAAGAGGGCGGCGAGCACGCAGAGCTTTTCCGTGATCTTGACGAGATTTGCAGGAGAAACAACGAGCTTTGGTGCCCCGAAGCGGAGGAGAGACTTCTCCGTGAGGTAAAGGATTGACCGATTCAGTGAACGGTTTTTGAAAAATCAACACAGGCTGCGGCAGGGTTTTACCTGCCGCAGTTTTTTGGTATAGAAAAGTAAGAACGGGCGGCATTCGACATAATCCGACCCGTTTTTCTTGACAAGTTTTTGCCCGTGTGCTATCATTATTTTAATAAATATAACGAGGAAAAATTATGTCACATAATACTCCTGCCCCGGACAGACTCCGCCCCGTGAGCTTTGATGAGGTTGCCGGGCAAAAGCATCTGGTGGGAGAGCGGGGCGTTCTCCGCCGCCTTTGCGACAGAGGGCATATTACAAGCATGATCTTTTTCGGCCCTCCCGGCACGGGAAAGACCACCTGTGCTTCAATTATTGCAGAGCGTTCCGGCATGGAAATGCGCCGTCTCAACGCTACCACAGCGTCTCTTTCCGACGTAAAGGCGATTGCCGCCGAAACCTCCGGCGTGTTCGGCCAGAACGGAATTCTTCTGTATCTTGACGAAATACAGTATTTTAATAAAAAGCAACAGCAGTCCCTGCTTGAATATTTGGAGGACGGCAGAATTACTCTTATTGCCTCCACTACGGAAAACCCCTATTACTACATATACGATGCTCTTCTGTCTCGCTGTTCCGTGTTTGAGTTTAAGCCCGTGTCGGCGGAGGATATGATGCCGAGACTTCGCACGGCGGCAGGCGAGCTCTGTAAAAACGGAGCCGAGGAAAGCGCATTGCAGTTTATAGCGAGAGCGGCGGCGGGAGACGTAAGACGTGGGCTGACCATGCTCGATTCTGCGGCGGCATCGTCGGAGGGAAAGGTAACGGAGGAGGACGTAAAAGCCTTTCTTCCGTCGGTTATGGCGGGAGTTTTCGATGCGGACGCCGATGTGCATTATAACCTGCTTTCCTGCCTGCAAAAGTCAATTCGGGGCTCCGACCCGGATGCGGCGGTGTTTTATCTGGCAAAGCTTTTGGAGGGGGGCGACCTTCTCTCCCCCTGCCGAAGACTTTTGGTTATCGCATCGGAGGACATCGGTGCGGCATATCCTATGGCGGCGGCAATAACCTATGCCTGCGTGGAGAGCGCAAAAATGCTGGGACTTCCCGAGGCGAGAATTCCTTTGGCAAATGCGACTGTCATGCTGGCAACCGCCCCTAAATCCAATACGGCATATACAGCCGTCAACGAGGCGGCGCAGGATATACGGGAGGGAAAAGGTCTTAATATTCCGGAGCATTTGAAAAGCCCCTTGTTCAAGGGCTACGTTTACCCCCATGACTTTCCCAACGACTGGACGCCTCAGCAGTATTTGCCCGATGATTTGAAAGACAAAGAATATTACCGCTTCGGCGAAAATAAAACCGAGCAGGCGGCGAAAAGATACTGGGACGAGGTAAAAAAGAAAAAGTAAGCACAAAAATCGAACACATGAAGAAATAAGGGAGGCCTATATGAAAAAAATAACAAAAGCAATAGCGTTTCTCACCGTGGCGATGATGCTTTTTACCGCAATTCCCGCATCGGCGGCATTGTATGATAATGAAGAGCAAACCGCGGCACAGGGCTCGGGCTTTACCCTGCAAAGCTATGAGTCTTTGGGGCTTCAGGGTCTTAACAGTATTACAAAAGAGGATTTGGTGCAGTACGCGCAAAGCGTTTTCTCAGCCTCCGGGGAGAATACCGCAAATTTCTTTGCCGTAAACGGGTCCTCCGGTGAAGGCGGCATGACGGAGGATTTTGTCATAGAGGCAGCAGAGCTCTCTCAGTACAGCAGTGTTACGGAGGGGTATATATGTCCTCCCGGAGATCAAGGGTGGAGCATGGATTGCTGGCTGTTTGCGGCAGTTTCCTCGGCGGAGGCGTCCTATGCGGTGAACACCGGCGAAAAAGAACGGTTTTCCGTGGCGCAGGCGGCAACGCTGCTGGACGGATATAAATACGACGTGCTGGGCAACAGCACCGGAGACAGAAACATCCACGACCGCCAGGGCGGCAACCCTATTTTCTATATGCTTTCGGCGGCGGCATGGAACGGCATTGAAAGCGATGCCCTGCTGCCGTACAGCACCGTGGCATACGGCTACGACGAAAGAATTGAACCGTCACTGTTATACGGAAACGATATTGCCCACCTTGAAAACGGAACATATCTTCCTTATATGAACGAGGAGGACGTGCTTTCGTTATACAAGCTTTTTGTGGTGAGCGACGGAGCCGTTACATGTGACTATCACCATGACGACAGATATTTCAATTGGGTAACCTCTGCCTATTACTCCGATAAAGCGGGCACCTTCTGCAACCACGAGGTTGCCATTGTGGGCTGGAACGATAACTACCCTGCCGAAAATTTCAATAAAGCTCACCGTCCGCCGAAGGACGGCGCCTGGCTCGCTAAAAACAGCTGGGGCACCGATTGGGGCACAGACGGAGATTCAGACCCGCAGGGCAGAAACAGCGAGGGCTACTTCTGGATATCCTATTACGATACGGGTATCGAAACCATCACCTGCTTTGACTATAACTCTGCGGACAGATATAAATACAATTACCAGTATGACGGCGGCTTCGGCGTAAAAACCGCCACCATCGCACCCAATGCATCCGTCTGCACCGCATATACCGTAAAGGGACTGACTTCCGATAAGGAGCGAATCGACGCTGTGGGCTTTTTTGTAGACAGTTCCGACGTAACGGGCAAGGTTTCCGTATATACGGACGGGGGCGGACAGATTCCCAAAGGTAAAACGCTTCTTGCACAGGCGGATTTTGAAGTGGTTTTCCCCGGATATTATACGGTGGAAATCCCGAACGGACCCGTGCTGGGCGCGGGAGAGCACTTTATGGTGACGCTCCAGTTTGACCAATCGGCGGACATAATGATAGATGTAGAAAGCGAGGAGTATAACGTGACCTGCCGCCCCGATACAACGGGGGAAAGAACGGCGCTTCGCACCTCCTCCGGCATTGTGAAAAAGCTTGCAGGCACACCCCGTATAAAGGTGTTCACCAACGACGCAGGGGGCGTTCCCACAGGCAACCGCACAGTCACCTTTGATGCAAACGGCGGCACATGTACCCCCGTTTCGCAAATAAAGCCGAAAAATCAGTCCCTCCGTCTCCAGTATACACAACCCATACGTGATGGCGGAAAGTTTTTGGGCTGGAGCAGGGATAAAAATGCAGAAACGCCGGAGTTCAAGGGCGGCGACTACTATACAGAGGATAAGGATGTAACCCTGTATGCCGTGTGGGAACTTGAGTATCCCACAGGCGATGAAATAACCGTTTCCCCGTCCTCCGTCACCTTGGTGACAGAGGGAGATGCCGCAAACGTCACCGTGAAATACAGTGAAAGATTTTCGGATATTGACGTGTATGTGGCAAACGTTTCGCCCGAATATTCCGGCGGAAAAGTCGTTTATTATACCGACGGCCTGCGGGTTGAGATGACGGGGAATGACAGCTTTTCAATAAAGGCGGAAAGCTTCACACAGCGTAATATAAAATTAAAGCTTTCCGACCGGAATTATCCGCTTTGCGAGTTTGAACTGGACGTCACCGTGCAAATGCGGGGAGACATAAACCAAGACGAAAAGCTCAATACAGTAGATTCTCTTATGATGGTAAAACTGATTATGGGGACCGTGTCAACCGAGGGACGCATGTCCCTTGCAGACATTAACCGGGACGGAAAAATCAACTCCGTAGACTCCGTTCTTTTGAAGAGAAGAATACTTGGCAGCAAATAAAACCATAGAAATCGCAAAACGTCAGCACATACACTAAGGAGAAAAAAAGATGAAGAAGATAATAGCGGTACTTCTTGCGGCGGTATTGCTGTTTTCCGCAGTACCCGCCGTTGCAGTCGGCGCGGCAAATACAGTTGACGCAGAAGCGGTAAGGAGCAAAGCCGCCTCAAAAAGATTCGGTTATCTTCCTTCGGAGATTGATAAAGATAAGCTTTCTGAGCTTTCTGCCGACGATTTGACAAAGCTCTGTAATTCTCTGGCGGCGGCCTCTCAGCCGCTTGGCGACCAAGCCGGCGAGATTGAAATCCCCTCCTCTTACAGCAGCGTTACGGAGGGCTTTGTAACTCCCGTAAAGAATCAGGGCTTCGACGGCGCATGCTGGCTTTTTGCAGGCATGGCGGCGGCAGAGGCTTCCTATACCGTTAACACGGGGGAAAAAGAGGATTTCTCCGTGCTTCAGACAGCTGAGCTTATAAGCGGCACAAAGTATGACGTTTTGGGCAACTGCACGGGAGACACCAATAATTATACGGACATAAGCCCTCTGGACGGCGGCAACTCAATTTATACCATGATAGCGGCGGCGTCCTGGAGCGGAAGCGAGAGGGAAAGCGTTCTTCCGTATAATTCCGAAAACATTCAGAAGGTCAGAGACGAAAAAACGGAAATGTCCGACCTTTACGGAAAGGATATAGCTCATCTGAGGCAGGCATGCTACGTGCCCTATTTTGCAGACGCTCAGTATTTTGATATATACAAGCTGCTGATAGGTCTGTACGGAGCTGTTGTCAGCGCTTATTATCATAACGACACATACTATAACGCAAAGAACGGCGCATACTGCTCCCCCGCAAACTTTTATATGACTAATCATGAAATAGCTATTGTGGGCTGGAACGATAATTATCCCGCCTCAAACTTCAGTTCCTCCTGCCGTCCGTCCAAAAACGGCGCATGGCTTGTGAAAAACAGCTGGGGAGCCGATTGGGGCACGGACGGAGACGCAAATGCGGAAAACAGCGGCGCCGAGGGCTATTTCTGGCTTTCCTATTACGATACTTCTGTCAGCGAGGTTATAGCATTTGACTACTATCCCGCAGACGATTACAAGTATAACTATCAGTATGACGGCGGCTTGGGCTATTCAACCATTACCCTGTCTGCCGGTGACACGGTGTGCTCAACTTATACGGTAAAGGGACTTACATCTGATAAAGAAAAGATAGAAGCTGTGGGCTTTTTCACGGATACAGCTTTTGTAACAGGAAAGGTAGCCATATACACGGGCGGTACCGAAGGACAGCCTTTAAGCGGAAAAAAGGTTGCCGAAGAAGAGTTTGAGACAGACCTTTGGGGTTACTATACCGTACCGCTGCCGAACACTCCCGTTGTCGGCGCCGGTCAGAATTATACTGTTGCCATAACGGTAGACTGCGAAACCGAGTTTTTGGTGGATACGGCGTCAGACACCGTGTGGGGCCCCTGCGAGCCGGATTTTGAAGGCGAGCGTACATATTATGTGTCCGCCGCAGGCGGCACAGCGTTCTTCCCCGAAATGGGAATGACCCCCCGTATAAAGGCGTTTACCAATGACGCGGGAAATGCGGCAACGGGAAACCATGCTGTCACATTTGACATAGGCGGCGGAGAGGGCGCTCCCATACCGCAGACAAAGGCGAAGGGACAGGCCCTGCGGCTTCAGTTTACGGAGCCTTACCGCGAGGATTATGAATTTTTAGGCTGGTCAACCGAAAGGGGCTCAAAAACCGTCGATTATATGCCGGGAGATTACTACACGGCAGACGAGGACGCAGTTCTCTATGCTGTCTGGAAATGCACAAAGCCCGAAAAGGTTGTTTTAACCCCCGAAAGGCTTAGCCTTAATGTGGGAGGACCCGGCGAAACCGTAAAGATAGAATATACTCCGGACGATTTTGCGGCGGACGTATATCCCCTTTTCGCAAATGAAACCACGGAGGACGGAAAGGTCTGCTATTATTACGACGGTCTAAAAGTCGTAAAGGAAGCGCCGGGAGAGCTGTATATAGAGGCTCAGGAATTCGTCCGTGATACAGTAGTCGTGGTTTTGAAGGATAAAAATTACGGCAACGTTTCGGCTGAACTTCATGTAAGCGTGTCGCAGTACAGTCGGGGAGACATAAACCGCGACGGAAAAATCAACGTGGTGGACTCCGCAATGCTGAAAAAGATAATAACGGGAACGCTGAATTTAAGCGATTACATAGACGTTGCGGATATTGACGGAGACGGAAAAGTCAATACAGTGGATTCTCTGTATTTAAGAAAGCTGATTTTGGGCAGCTGACCTAAAAACTGAAAAACGCTGTCAGAAGTGCTCACAGCAGATGCTGTGTTCACAAAAGACAGCGTTTTTTGCTCTTATAAATTAAAGGGCTTTTAATACTTCAAGATATTTTGCCGCTCTCTCCCTTGCGCCCTGCGGGTCCATGTCGGAATAATTTCCGCATTCCTCGGGGCTTGCGCCGGGAATATCTCCCTGAAACGAAGCGATAAAAGAATACAGCTCCACCATCAGCTCCGTTACCCCCAAAAGGTCGGGCGCGCCGGATAAAATCAGATAAAAGCCCGTGCGGCACCCCATGGGACCCCAGTAGATAACACGGCTTTTAATATCCTCCCTGTTTCTCAGATAGGTTGCGCCCAAATGCTCTATGGCGTGTATCTCTCCCGTTCCCATAACAGGCTCAAAATTGGGTCGGGTCATGCGTATATCGTAGGTTGTAACGGGGTAAGCTCCCTTTTCGGAAATATTCTCCTTTTCCCCATCCCCTGCGGTTACGCCGAAGGCGTCATCGTAGCTTATTCTGTCCTCTCTGCTGACGTAAACACCCGGCAAAAGGGTCATGTGGTCTACCGTGAAGCTCTTTATTCTTTCCATTTCATCACCTCATTTTAGCCTATTATACCCTAAATGCGGCGGAAAGTCAAGGAGAGGAGGGCGCGCCTTGACACTTGCCGTTTGTGGGGAAATGAGCTCGTGTTAAGGGAAGGCTTTCGGCGGCGAAGCCGCCCACACCCCGCAGGGGTGTCATTGCAGGGGTACAATTACCCTCGGCAATATCTACTTGCGGTTTGATGGCACTATCCGTCAACGCAAATGCAAACGGTTTGTTTGCCTCCCTTGTGTAAAGGGAGGTGTCAGCCCTTGCGGCTGACGGAGGGATTGTATTTTGAGCCCCATTCCACACAATCCTTCCACCACTTCGTGGTCCCCCTCCCTTTACACAAGGGAGGCATTCGCACGGTAACTGCAGAACCGTAGGGCGCCGTCTTGCTCCCGCCGTTCCTTTTGATTTAAACAAAATATCCGTCAACAAGATTTACATGCGGTTTATTTCCCGTAAAAACGGCACAAACTCCTTGTTAGCGGCGGGAGCAAGCCCCCGCCCTACGGCAAAACTGCCCGTCTATGCACCGCACAAAAACTGTCATTGCAGACGGGCATAATGACCGTC
>JAQXKW010000141.1 GCA_029010655.1 Clostridia bacterium
CGCAGAAGAAATCTCCGTAAACGGTGTTGTTCATGTGGCGGTTCAAATCTGCGTCAATATAGCGAACCGTGTGCTCGCCGACGAGAGAAAGCTCCGTTTCTCTGGGAATGTGAAATCTTTTGGGCATGTCCAGCTCAAGCAAGGGCTCTTCTCCGTAGCCGCTTTCAAAATCGGAAACTCGGATGAATTTTTTGTCTCGGAAATTGTACAGAGACCACACTGCAATGGCCTCTGCGGCGATTTCTCCCTTATGAAGCACCCGATAGCAACGGTTGAAAGCAAGCCCTGCGGACTCGGACGCCCAGGTTTCAACCTCTATTTCATCGTGTGAGAAAATTTCTCGGTAAACGCTCAGGGTCATTCTGTTAATAAGAAACGCCTTGCCCTCGCTGAAAAGCTCCTGATAAGAGGGCTTCGTGTTTTCCATGTGATAAAACGCCGTCTCCTGAAGATAACGCAGAATACCCGTAAGGCTGAGTCTTTGATTAATGTCCGTGTCGTGGGTGCTGACCCTGTATTTTTCAGTCCATTTCATATATGTACCTCAACTTCCGAGGATAATTCTATACGCATTTCGTGAGATTTTCAACTTTATTTTGTTAAAATAAAATTAATTTTACGTAATTGACAAAAATGTGCCCGAAAATCTTGAATTCATATACATTTTATGGTAAAATAACCATGAATAAATATTTTCCCATGAAAGGATTATAATATGTCAAATAACAGACTTATCGGTGAATACCCCGTTATCGGTATTCGCCCCACTATCGACGGTCGCCGCGGTCCCTTGAAGGTTCGTGAAAGCCTGGAGGATCAGACCATGGCTATGGCACAGGCTGCCAAGAAGCTGTTCGAGGAGAATTTGCAGTATTCCAACGGTGAGAGAGTAAAGGTTATCATCGCCGATACCACTATCGGCCGTGTTGCCGAGGCGGCTGCCTGCGCCGACAAGTTCAAGAGAAACGGCGTTGACATTACGCTTACCGTTACCCCCTGCTGGTGCTACGGCGCTGAGACCATGGATATGGACCCCCAGACCATCAAGGGCGTTTGGGGCTTCAACGGCACAGAGCGTCCCGGCGCGGTGTATCTTGCGTCGGTTCTTGCTACCCACGCACAAAAGGGTCTGCCCGCCTTCGGAATTTACGGCCACGATGTTCAGAATCTGGACGAGGTAGATAATATTCCCGCCGATGTTCGGGAAAAGCTCCTTCGCTTCGGCCGTGCCGCTGTTGCCGTGGCTACCATGAGAGGCAAATCCTATCTGCAGATAGGCTCTATCTGCATGGGTATCGGCGGCTCCATTATCGACCCCGATTTCATCGAGAGCTATCTGGGTATGCGTGTTGAGTCCGTGGACGAGGTGGAGATTATCCGCCGAATGTCCGAGGAAATATACGATGCAAATGAGGTTAAAAAGTGCAAGGCGTGGATTGCCGAGAACTGTAAGGAAGGCTGGGACAAGAACCCCGACTTTGTTAAGGCATCCGACGAGAAGAAGGCTGAGCAGTGGGACTTCTTGGCAAAGATGTACTGCATCATCAAGGATTTGTTCAACGGCAACCCCAACTTGCCCGAGGGCCGTGAGGAAGAAATGGTCGGCCATAATGCTATCGCCGGCGGCTTCCAGGGTCAGCGTCAGTGGACTGACTTCTATCCTAACTGTGACTTCCCCGAGGCTCTTCTGAACTCCACCTTCGACCACAACGGCGCTCGCGAGCCGTATATTCTGGCTACCGAGAACGATGTTCTGAACGGTCTGGGTATGCTGTTTATCAAACTGCTGACCAACCGTGCGGCTATTTTCTCCGATGTTCGTACATACTGGTCGCCCGAGGCATGTGAGCGTGCTTCCGGCTACAAGGTTGAGGGCAAGGCTCTGGAGAACGGCGGATTTATTCATCTTATAAATTCCGGCGCTACCGCTTTGGATGCTTGCGGCGAATGCAAGGACGAAAACGGCAACGGCGTTATGAAGAAGTGGTGGGATGTTACCGACGAGGACATAAAGAAGATGTGCGACGCTACCACATGGCCTGCGGCTGACAACGGCTACTTCCGCGGCGGCGGCTTCTCCAGCCATTTTGTAACCCGTGCGGAAATGCCTGCCACCATGATAAGACTGAATCTTGTTAAGGGTCTGGGTCCGGTTCTGCAGATTGCAGAGGGCTGGACGGTTAACCTTCCCGACGAGGTTACAAAGACACTTATGATGCGTACTGACCCCACATGGCCCTGCACATGGTTCGCTCCCCGTTGCGACGGCAAGGAGGGTTCGCCTTTCAAGACAGCTTACGACGTTATGAACAACTGGGGTGCAAACCACGGCGCAATTTCCTACGGACATATAGGCGCAGACCTTATTACGCTTTGCTCCATGCTCCGCATCCCCGTATGCATGCACAATGTGGCTGATGAGAAGATTTTCCGTCCCGCCGCATGGAATGCGTTCGGAATGGACAAAGAGGGTCAGGACTACCGTGCCTGCGCTACTTACGGCCCCCTCTACAAATAAGCGGGCAGTGCCCGCGGCCAACAAACGCTTCGCTGTTAAGGGTGGAGCTCTTCCGGCTAAATACAGTTAGTCTAAACAAACGAGTGGGCGTGCAATCGCGGCACGCCCACTCTGTTATGCTGAAATTATCTTATTGAAAGTTTTCGCCCGCCTTTTTCTAAAAGGCGGCAGGTGCGGGCGGCGCCCGCAAAACGGCGTTCTTTTTGCAAAGCTTTTTCTTGCGCCTGTTGTGCCAAGAAAAAGCGTCCGACAGTTTGCAGTTACCCTACCGCTGTGGGCAGTGCGAAAAATCAGCACTAACACCCACTTTCCCCCATTTTTATTAAAAGTTTTCGCCCGCCTTTTTCAAAAGGCGGCAGGTGCGGGCGGCGCCCGCATATTAAAATCACCACCGGAGGAATTATGGAAAACGGCTGGAATCCGTGGCACGGATGTAAAAAAATAAGCCCCGGCTGTAAGAATTGCTACGTGTACCGTATAGATAAGCGGCACGGGCGGGAGGATTCCGGAGAAGTGCGGAAAACGGGGAATTTTAACCTGCCCGTAAAGAAAAAACGGGACGGCTCGTGGAAAATTCCGCCGGGGAGCGAAGTCTATACCTGCTTTACCTCCGATTTTCTGCTGGAGGAGGCGGACGAATGGAGAAAAGAGTGCTGGGAAATGATAAAACAGCGAAGCGATTGCACTTTCATCTTTTTCACTAAGCGAATTGACCGCCTGAAGGATAACCTCCCCGACGATTGGGGGGACGGCTACCCAAACGTGGTGGTGGGGTGCAGCGTGGAAAACGGGAAAATGGCAGACCTGCGCTTGCCCATATTTAATTCCCTGCCCATAAAGCATAGACTTATTATCGCCGCACCCTTGCTTGAAAAAATCGACCTTCTCCCATACCTGAACGACGGTATCGCCCAGGTGTCCGTGGGCGGCGAGTCGGGAAACGAAGCCCGTGTGTGCGATTACGATTGGGTGCTGGATATAAAACGGCAGTGCGATGAGAAAAATGTCCCCTTCACCTTCCACCAAACGGGAGCCAATTTCAGAAAGGACGGAAGAATATACAGAATTGAACGGAGATTTCAGCATTCGCAGGCGAAAAAAGCGGGAATTGACACAAAATGACGTCCGAAAAAGCAAAAAAATCAAAAAAAGTACAATATAATGATTTTTGGCTATTGCAAAAAACGAAATGTTGTGCTACAATTAATTAAATTTAATCAATTGTATTGGGAGAAATAATATATGAAGTGTCCCTCTTGCGGTTCAGATGATATCAAGGTAGTCGATTCCCGTCCCGTTGAAGATAATAATTCCATTCGCCGCCGCAGAGAATGTCTCAGGTGCCGTGCCCGTTTCACCACATACGAGGTTATCGACGCATTTCAGCCGGTGGTAATAAAAAAGGACGGCTCCAAGGAGCTGTTCGATAAAAATAAGCTCCTGTCGGGGCTTTTGAAAGCCTGCCAGAAGCGTCCCGTAAATGCCGAAACCGTGGCAAACGAAATAGAAGCGGAGATTCAGAACTCCATGAAAAGGGAAGTGACCTCCGGCGAAATAGGCGATATGGCAATGGAAAAGCTCCACGACAGAGACGCCGTGGCGTATGTCCGCTTTGCCTCGGTTCACCGTGAGTTCAAGGACGTTGAAACCTTTATGGAGGAACTCCGGCAACTAAAAAGGGAAGAAGATAAGAAATAATTTAAGGATAAACGCACAATAAACGGCTGTCGCAGGTGAGATAAATCACAGGCGCCGGCCGTTTTTTTGTAAACCGGCTCACCGAATCTGCCTGCCTTTGTCTTTCTCTGCCGGCATGATGACTGACTTTGTCCTGCCATCAGGCTGAGACCTCCGATTTCGCCGGAGGTCCTGACTTTGATTTATAAGCTTTCTATTTTTCTGACGCATTCCTTGTATCGCTCAGAGTCAATAACGGGATTTGATTCATGATTTCCCAAATCATCCCAACACCCGATAAGATCCCATTTGTAGCTTTCTTTTTTCTCCTGCGGCGTGCGGTTATCGGTGAAATCTTTTTCAAAAGAATATTGCCATTCTTTCACCGTGTAATCGGCGTTGAAATCGGCAATACACTCCCGGGTTATTTCCTCCACGCAATCCAAAACGCCGTCATAATCACCGTCACGGAGAAATTCTTTTGAAAGAGCCTTATATGCCAGAACTTTGAAGAAGAAAACAGTATCGCCGTAAGAAAAAATTCCGTCAAAGCTGTTGCAAATTTCTATCATTTTCACCCATAATTTCTTTGCACTCTCTCTTTTCTCTTTTCCGAAAATAGTTGTAGCGCCGCCGAGGCAGTATAATGAGCTCATTAATTCGTAGGTAGTACTGGCACAAAGCTGTTTGTTAATACGGAGACGTTCCTCTCTGTCATCTTTTTTCATGGCAATATTGGCCAATATTTCCAGCTTTTCTTCTCCGACGAAATTGTCCGCAAGTGCTTCGGCTTTACCGAAATAACTCATGTAGCAGTAAGCATCACACAGATTATAGTATGCTATCTTTTTATGAGTTAAATTTTTGTCGTAATTGATAATTTCAAAGCATATCCGCTCAACATTGTTAAATACTGCGTCCTTGTCCTTGAACTCGGAAAGACAACCGTTTGAAATAAACAGTAGGATTTGATTGCCGAAACAGACACAGGTCCAACTAAGATCATAATTCATGGGGTATTTTCTCTGTAAAGGCGCCAAAGTGCTGTAATAGTCAATTGCCCTGTTATAGTTTGTTCTGTCCGTAGATTGGTTATCAATACCGCTTTCCCAGCGTCGGTGTAAGGCTTCATACGCATCGTTAAGTTCGTTTTCGGAATTTTCACAACCTCCCAAAAGAGAATCGCAGGATACCCCTAAAATATTTGAGAGTGGAACTAACATGGAAATGTCCGGCATTGAAATATCGTTTTCCCATTTTGATACCGCTTGAACGGAAACGCCCAATCTCTCGCCTAAAACTGCCTGTGTCATACCACGGCTTTTCCGAAAGCCACGAATTCTTTGCCCGATTGTCTGCATTTTCAGTACCTCTTTCTTTGGATTGTACCCATATTATATTACCGCAACCCATGTAGGAAAAGCAACCGTTTGGCGACAGTTTTTTGCCGTACGGTTGAATTATACTGTTTCTCATGCAGTGCAGTTTGCCGCTTTGCTTTCACTTCCATCAGCCTCAGATCCTCTTTCGGAACGATGTCCAAATATGCACTCATTCAAAAAAACCATATGGAAAGGCGATCCTTTGCATCTTCCGACCTGTTAAAGAAAGCCCGCTTGTTCCGGGCGTTTTTGACAGTCGCCCTAAAATTTCAAAAAACACTTGCATATGCAGTGGGAGTTGTGGTATACTCTTAGGGTAACACGGAAACGTGCACAGAAGTAATACGGAGAGGTATCGAAGCGGGGACGTTTGCTAGCGCTGCCGGCGGCAGATACAGCGAGCAATAAGGAGTGGCAGCGGTCGAATTTTTGCACGGCAGTGCCGAAAATTCGGGCACAGCAACAGGACATAACGGGGCTGACTCGAAATCTTCCTCGCCAAACGGATGTCAATCTTCCGAAAACCCTTTAACCGTGCGGGTTTCAGGCATTAGCCCATCACCGCATTACCTTGAGTTTTAACGAGAATTTTAATACAACTGAATATTTGCGTTAACCTCGTGCAAGCGAGTTAACATATACGGAGAGGTATCGAAGCGGTCATAACGGGGCTGACTCGAAATCAGTTTGACGGCAACGTCACGAGGGTTCGAATCCCTCCCTCTCCGCCAATCGTCGGAGCAAAGCTCGCTTTGCTCCGGCATTTTTTGTATAAGGAAAACCACCTGCTAAGCAGGTGGTTCCGGGCAGTAGACAAAGCAAAACCTCCTTTTCGAATATATTGTGCCGAAAAAGAGAATAATTGAAAAATGTGTAATAATGTGTTATGATGGTAAAAAATATAGGCAGTCTTTTGCTGAAAGAGGGTTCTTATGAAAATAACAAAAATGGAGATTAACAATTACAAATCAATAAAAGAACCGATTGAAATCAACTTTTATGACACGCTGCCTACCGTTTTGATCGGCAAAAACGGGAGCGGAAAAACCAACATTTTAGAGGCATTAGATGCGATAGCCCAAGCAAACAGCAATTATTACGGGTTAAGCAAAGAGCTGTCGCTCAATTATAAAGTGCACATTTGTCTTTCAAAAGATGATATTGCCCGACTTTTCCCCGGTAAAAGTATTGATGAGGAAAAGTGCAGGTTTATCGCTTACTCCGGCGAGAACTGCAAAATAGACAGAATTGAATCGGAATATTTAGTCCCGCTTTTAAATTCTGAAATTTGCGAGATTTATGACCTTGCCAACGAGTTAAAGAAAGCTCTCAATACATACATAAAACAGCTCAACAAAATTGCGTATAATGGAAGGGACGAGATTCCGGTCCGCGGTTTTCAGATTACCGATTTCCGCAATTCAACGACCGATTTTGAAAGCCTGAAATTTCAAATGGAATTTGTCATTGAAGAGGCTGAAAAGCTTGCCGATTCGCTGATGCAAAGCTTTGAAAGCAATGAGAATTCTTTCCGATTCGGCTATGTATATAATTACTTCAGCGAGAATGACGCAAAGAAATTGTCTTTTCAGCTCCGCTATATAGAACCGGATTTAGCTTCGTTTGAGAAAAAGTTTATCACCGTAAACAGAACGGCGATAAAGCGGGAAATCACAAAAATCAACAAGGCTACAAAAGCGTCCTGCAACAGAATTATAGAGTTGCTCAATGAAATTGACGAATGTGCAAAGCGTCTGAAGGCAGCATTAACCGGCACGCAATTAATACCCGGAAATAACGGCACATTTTATGAATTCATTCGTGAAGTACAAAATTGTGTCGGCAGCAAATTTTCATTCTTGCGAAACGAGAGCAGCGATGTCATTTTCAGAAGCAATGAGAGAGAGCAAGAATACTATCGCAATGATAAATCCATTTTGGTTTTGCTTACCTATATCAACAAGGTTTACAGCGGAGCTGATAAAGAAGACCTGCTAAACAAAATCCAAGTCGAGAAGGATTTTTCGCTGTCTGATGCGGCTCTGAGCGAATTTGAAGAATATCTCAATTCTGATATTCCCGACTTTGAGGAAGGTATGTATGACCGCATTTCGGTTGAGAGGGCAGGGAAAATTCCGGCAATACTTTTGCACGAAAAGTCCGGTGATACGGTTGCCCTCAGCTCAACAAGTGCCGGCAGGCGTTGGTATTTCACCTATTATTTTATGAAAAATACTCTTCAACCCGGGGATTTGTTTATCATAGACGAGCCGGCAGCCATGCTGCACCCCACAGCACAAAAGGAAGTAATGAGAGAACTGCTTGATCTTGAAAAGAACGGTATAAAGGTTGTTTATTCCACACACAGCCCGTATCTCATTCCAAGTGATTGGCAAAGTGTGCAGTTTGTTTCCATGGAAGAAAATGGGACCGTGGTAACACAAGAAAACTGTACTGACCTTTTGAAACAGGTTATCGGCGGAGATATTTTTAATCTGCAAGAGATTTTGGAAAAATATCAGAAAGGCGATAAAGAATTGATTGCCAACCGTTGTTATCAAGCCGTTATTGATTATTATCAATCAATCAAAAAATACAAAAGAGATCCTCGGAAACCAATCGAAATAGCCGCCAATGAGTTAAATGTGGGCGTTGATACTGTTGTGTCGTGGAGAAAAAAGAAAAGCAGCAAGCATTCCAGGTGTCCGGAGCTCGAAAACATCATTACAATAGCAACCAAAACAAATTCGGATATTTTCGAATTGCTTTGATTCAC
>JAQXKW010000142.1 GCA_029010655.1 Clostridia bacterium
TCCCGGAACGTCCTTCCAGTCTCCCCAGAAGCATTCGGGATTTTCCGGAACATCCTGCTCGGGGATTCCGTCCCCGTCAAGGTCCCGCGTCAAAAGCCACCCGACTGCGTTTTTATAATAGTCCCAGCATTGCGCCAAAAATTGGCGGTCATTGTGAAAGCTGTAATATCTTGCAATCCTGAGACAAAAATACTCGTTTATATCGATGTCAAAATTTCTCTCATACATGGGAAGCACAGTTGTGGGAATTTTTCCGTCTGTTCTTTGCCACCGGCACGATAATTCAATCATATCACGTTCCAGCTCCGGCCAGATTGACAGATGAACGAAAGAAGTCCAAAAAGAATCCCTCTGATTCAGCTCTGTGTAGCCCATGGTGATAACCTCGCCGGTATTGGTGCTTTTTGTAAGCAAAATTGCCGCCTGCATATACCAACGGGTGTATTCTGTGATTTTTTCGTCCCCGATTGAGGGCACACAGTCAATAAAATCCTGTATGCCGTTTCTGTGCTTTTCAATATGGGCGTCCATTCCCGAAAGCAGCTCTTCAATGCTTCTGTAATAAAAGGTGATTCTGTGAGTGGGAAACAGGCACCCGAGACGGAAAGTGATTTCTTTTGCCCCGTGCGGCAAAAGGCTGACCGAGCCGCAAAGGGAAAGTATGCTTTCGTCTGCGGCGCAAAGCCGTGCCTTTTCCGCATTAAAAACGCTGATAAACGCCTTGCCCTTCAAAGCGGCAAAGGAGCGGTGGGAAATTTCCTTCAGAACCGGTTTATCAGAGCCGAAAACCGTTTCATCACAGTTCCATAGGGCGCATACGGAGCAATCGGCGCATTCGTCGGATTTGTTTTCAAGCAAAACGTGAACAACGATGGCAGGCAAAAACATATCCCTGACGTTGTCGGTGCTTATTGGGGCATAAGCCTCAATTCGTAAATCTATGCTTTCCGTAAGGTCTGCCATGGCAACATATCTGGGAAAGGTATGCTCCGCAACGTGCCATTCAAGCTCAAAGTCTTCTTTCTCCGTGCCGCCGACACAAAAAGAAAATCCGCTGTCTCCGGCAGAACGAATGGCACATTCGCCGAAATTAAATGAAGGCGGATTGAATTTTATTCTCTGAAACAGTCTTCCCTTGGGGGAAACATCTGCCGCAAGCGCAGAGTTGCCTACAACAAGCCCTGCATTCTGTTCCGTCGGCCGAGCTTTCATGTTTATACCTCGCTTGAAGTAATTTTTTATTCATTGTACCACGCTTTCGGGTAATAATCAACAGCATTCCCTTTGCAAAGCGAAACGGTATGCTCCCCCCTTTCTTCGAAAGTCAGCGTTTTTGTTGCTTGCATTTTCAGTTCTTGCATTGTAAAACACCTGACATTCCATATAAAAACACAGACACATCACCCTTGAAAGCTCAAAAATGATGTGTCTGTTTTTGTATTAATTTGCGATAGGTTTTTTACAATCGCCGAAAGGCTTTTGAAGCTTAATTACTTCCCTGCCTCTTCAACTGCAACGGCAACTGCAACAGTTGCGCCTACCATGGGGTTGTTGCCCATGCCGCCCACGCGCCAAACGCGTGGATATTACGAAGAAAAGCCCTCTCCAAACCTCTATTTTATCAAGTTTTAATGTATTTTGCTCGTGCCTTTGTGGACACAATGTGGACGAATTTTCGTCCACATTTATATACACGTGATTAGTATTTTGAGCCTTTACAGGCTCATTTCTTTTACTCTGCGGTAGAATGTGTTTGGCTTTAGTCCAAGCTCATTCATTGCGGCGGTGGCGGTCATCTTGCCGTCGCGCCATTTCTTACAAACGGCTACGAATTTTTCTTCGTCAATGTCAACAGGCTTACGACCTTTATACTTACCCTCGCTCTTGGCAATCTCAATGCCCTCTCGCTGACGTTCCAAAATGCTCTCGCGTTCAAGCTCTGCAAGCGCACCGAATATTGTCAGCATGAAACGACCTTGCGGCGTGGTGGTGTCAATGCTCTCTTTAAGGCTGACAAATTCAACGCCCTTTTCGGTCAGTTCAGAAACGATAGAAAGCAAATCGCGGGTGTTTCTTGCGATACGTGAAATACTCTCCACAATCACAATATCATCTGCACGAACAAAAGCCATCATTTCCTTGAACGCGGCGCGGTCTGTGTTCTTGCCGCTTGCCTTGTCGATGAATAACTTTTCTGCGCCCTGTTCTTCCATCATCTTTAACTGACGCGCTTCGTTTTGTTAGATAGTCGAACAACGTACATACCCAACTCTCATAATTGCCTCCTTGTTTTCTGTGTCTTAATTATATCACAAATCACAAATCAGCAAATATGTCAATAGGGTATATCATTTATTTTGAAATATTTCAAAATATATTTTTAACTTATGTGAAACATATTTTCGCTCTGTTTCGCCCTGTCATTGGGGTATACCCTAATGAAATAGATAGGAAAAGGAGCGGGACACGCGCCCCGCTCCCTGTAATTATTTCAGAATCGTGATAGTGCCTTTAATTCGGGTAATCTCAACGGACGAAAAAGCATATCCATAAGCTTCAATGATATTGTCCTTTATGGTACACGTATCGCTTACAGTCAGAGGTTCCATGATAACCCGATACCCATCTTCGGGGAAATAACCGCCGTCACGCGAGCTGTCGTATGTTCCGCTACAGTCATACGATGGCAGCAAATCGTCCGCACTATAAGGGGAACTACCCTCTGTAAATTCTCCGACTGTCAGCTCTTGCGTATTCAAATCGTAGCGGTAGATGCAAGCATAGGGGTCAATGTACTGCACATCAAACACGATT
>JAQXKW010000143.1 GCA_029010655.1 Clostridia bacterium
CTGTTCCACGCATTGCAGCCACAGCGTTTGCATAATATGCATCCGATTTGTCAATGAGTCCGGCTGCCTTCTCAAAATCCGCCTTTGCTTCATCAAGCTTTCCCAATCCAAATAACGTCCTGCCTCTCCAGAACAGCAGACTTCCCCGTGCCGTATCACACTCCGAAGCTCCGGCATATTCATTGATTTTGGGGATTGCAATATTGTCAATGAACGAAACCTGGTTATTTTCGCCGGTATTGAAGTAATCTTCAATTAACGTATCTGCAATGACAGAAACGTTTTTGCCGTCTTCCGCGGCTTTTTTCATGCGTTCTTTCAGATTCTTTCTTTCGCCGTCATCCAGATTATCGCTGCAGCATTTATACTTTAACGCTGAAGCCATGTAGCTCTGCTGAGCTTCGGTTCTGCCGATTTTTTCGATCAGACTGATTGTTTCATCGAATTCGCGGTCGAATTTTTCATCGGTTTTTCCGCCGTTCAGAGCGTAATACCGGGACAGCTTTTCAATACGGCTCTTAATTTTGCTCTCAAGCAATTCCATATTGTCTTTGTATTCATTCATATCCACAAGTTCCTTTCTTAAAAATTCACGTGCATCGTAAAGCCGGCTTTTTACTGTGTTTTCCGAAAGCGAGAGTTTTCGTGAGATTTCACTTATTTTCATACCGCTGAAGTAAAACAGTTCGACGACAGAGCGTTTCTTATCCGACAGCTTTTTCATCGCTTCCGCAATCCGTCGGTTGTTTTCCGAAGATATCGAGGTATCAAGCGGCGTCGCCGTTTCGGACGGAAGAAATTCCGCCATTTCATCGATATCCCCGTCGGTGCTGCGGGATGCGATCTGTCTGTAAGACTTGCGCCTTGCGATCATGTACAGCCATGAGGCAAACTTATCCGGCTCGGACAGCGATGACAGATACAGAAAGGCATCGAGAAATGTCTCCTGCGCCGCATCCTCCGCGTCAAAACCGTTGCCGCACAGCGAAAGGCAGAGGCGGTACACCTTTCCGGAATACTTGTTTACGAGCTTGCCGAATTCGTCTTTTCTTCCGCGAAGCACCAGGTCGATTATTTCATTGTCGTCCAATATTCACCCCTCCTTTCGGTTGATTATTTGCTTAATCCCGCAAAACTCTTTCGTAGCTACGTACATAAGTGCCGGAATTTCGAAAAAAGGTTTGCCGATACAGAAAGATTTTTGAAAAAATATGTATCTTCATTAAAGTATATCACTTTGACATCTTTCAGTCAAATATAAAAAAACGCCTTTTGCCTTGAAGGGTAAAAGACGTTTTGGGCGTCCCCCGGCGCGATTAGAACGCGCGGTACGAAACGGCTCTCCGACCGCAGTCTGATACCGGAGCATTCTGATAAATCCAAGGTTCAGGTGGTCTCTGTCCGGCTCTGTTTTAGCAGGAGCAATCTCTTACGGGTTGTGTTTCTCGGTTTCATATCTGCCTTGGGAACGCCTGATAAATAAAACTTTTCATATATTATTGCATCTGATTATAGAATTTACTACCGCTCTGTTTAAAAGGCAAATCAAGCTTTAACTTTCTTTTCTTGGCTGAAAGCACCTTGCAGAGAACATTGTCAACAAGTTAATAGTTTTTTTCAAAATTTCTTGAAAAAATTTTATGCAAACAAAAAAGCCGCCTATTGTCCTCGTAATCGAGGTCAATAGACGGCGGGTTGAAATTTTCATAATTATAGTTTATAATAGGAAACATGAAAAAGACAAACCGGAATATGCAAAGATCATTTTCCCATAAAAAGAAAGTATGATTTGACGTCATGAAACTGTTCGCACAATTTCGTCATTGAGAGGAACTTCAAATTTTATGGAAACAAAAAACTACAAAAAGACACTGATTACATGTTATATCGGATTTATTACGCAGGCAATCGTTGCAAATTTTACGCCGCTGCTGTTTTTGCGATTTCATGCCGAGTTTGACATACCGATCGCGCAAATCGCCCTGATTTCCACCGTTTTTTACATTGCCCAAATTCTTGTGGATGTATTTTGCGCCAAATTTGTTGACCGGATCGGATATCGAAAATGTGTGGTTGCATCACAAATTACTTCTGCCGCTGGTTTGATTTCATTGGCGTTTTTGCCAAGCCTTCTGCCAAGCCGCCTTTTGGGAATTCTGATCAGTGTTATGTTCTACGCTTTAGGAAGCGGACTGATTGAGGTTTTGGTCAGTCCCATTGTGGAGGCCTGTCCGTTTGAAAATAAAGGCAGCGTGATGAGCCTGCTTCATTCCTTTTATTGTTGGGGCGTGGTGGGCGTTGTTTTGGTCTCAACGTTGTTTTTTGCGCTGTTTGGTATTGAAAAATGGCGTATAATGGCCTGCCTGTGGGCGATCGTTCCGCTCATCAATGCATACAATTTCTCAATATGCCCGATTGAGCGTTTAGCGGAGGAAGGCAAAGGAATGACGCTGAAAGAACTGTTGGGCAAGCCAGCCTTTTGGGTTTTTATCATTTTGATGATCGGCGCGGGTGCAAGCGAAGCATCCATGGCGCAATGGGCGTCTGCTTTTGTTGAATCTGCTCTGGGCTTTTCCAAGAGCATCGGGGACTTGATCGGCCCCTGTATGTTTGCGGCAACTATGGGACTCAGTCGTCTCCTGTACGGCAAAGTTGGTCATAACATAAAATTGCTGAACTTCATGCTGGGTTCCGGGGCCCTGTGCTTGATATGTTATTTGATGACAGCAATCTCCTCCCTGCCGATCTTCGGACTGCTGGGCTGTATTCTCTGCGGATTTTCTGTGGGGATCATGTGGCCGGGTTCGATCAGCATTTCTTCAGCCCGGATGCCCTTGGGGGGAACAGCCCTGTTTGCCTTGCTTGCTATGGGCGGGGATCTGGGAGCATCTATTGGTCCGAGCGTCATCGGCATCTTTACGCAGAATGCAAATGATAATATGAAAGCCGGAATGCTTGCGGGAATCGTTTTTCCGATACTACTGATCGTTGCGATCTTCATTATAAAACTGTTCATACCGTCAAGCAAGCACGACACTTAGTCCCTGCGTTTTCATCGACAGCTTTCAGTTTGTCGGACTTAGTCTGAATAGGCAAAGACCGCTTACATCGTGTAGGCGGTCTCTTTTTGCGTTCAGATATATTTGATTTTGAGCTTTCTTTTTTTGCTGAAAGCACCTTGCAGATATGCCGAAATCAATAACGGGCGGATTTCGGGATTACTCCGATTTGATGCTTGCCATAAGAAGATACGGTTGTATCAAACATTCGGGGCGCGGGCAAAAACCCTGCGCCCCTTTTCGGTTTCGCTCATTTTCCCGCAAGGAGCTTAATCAGCTTGCTTACATCAACAAGGTTGACCTTGCCGTTTGCGTCGTAGTCCGCGTTGTCAAGGTTTATCTCGACCGACCATGACGCAAGGTGTCTGATTATGCGGTTGACGTCCATGAGGCTTATCTTGCCGTCCATGTTCGCG
>JAQXKW010000144.1 GCA_029010655.1 Clostridia bacterium
GCACGGAGCAGGGCTTGTGATGTTGCTTGCGGGAGATGGCTTTTTGAAAGGAAGCGTTTATTATTTGCTGAAAGGGGTATTTATGAAAACTTTTAAGAATTCTTTATTAAAGCATGTTTTGCTCATTATGCTTTTGCCGGCTGTTCTTCTTACTTCCTGCACGGGAAAAGCCGATCCCGATTCCGATAATACTGCATCTTACGCTGACGGAGAAGAAGGCAAAACGGAGTATGCCGAGCCGAACATTGATTTAACCGATATTGCAGAATATACGGGTGTTATTTTCCCCGAGGATTCGGAACTGCTTGAAGTATACGTTCCGAAATCAACCGCCGAAAAAGAGAATAACGGCGATTTGCTTGATTTGTTTGAAGCCGGAGTATTTGCAAAAGTATCTGTTGCAAAAGAACAGTTAGAGAAATTGTATGAAAACATTGAGAGCAACTGCACAGTTCTCGAAGAGAATTCCTCGGAAAAGTTTTTGACTGTGGGACCGTTCTCGGCGGACGAAGTGTCAAACAGCAGATTAAGCAGGTATTATGTTGTGATATACCACCCTGATATTGAGTATCCGGACGATTATACAAAAGAATATATGAGAATCCACACATTCCTTTATGTATACGAGTGTAACGGTTCTTACAATGTTTATTTGGGTGCAGTTAAAACCATTATAAGAGATGATACGACGGCGGGTAACTGATTCGGGAAACAGGTGGCGGCAGGACATATGCTATTCACGGCAGATGTAAACCATAAACATAAGCAGACAGAACTGATAATTTTGATACAGGCAGGAATCAAATAAATGGAAGAAGATAATACGAAAATCGAATTGTTCACTAAAAAAGCAAAAATTATCACAGTAATTACATGTATTTGCGCTGCGGGTTTTATTGGACTCCAATTTTATATTGGTTATTACGTAAATACCTCCATATCCAGCATGGAAATCACCCAGGGCTATCGGATGAAACTATGGGTAAAAATACTGGCAATAATCAATGCGAATCTTTCACTTGTTCTATTTTTTACGGGACCGGCTTATCAGGTTATTGACGATCAGCGAACCGAAAGGCGAAAGCTGAGCCGCCGGAAAACAAAAAATAATAAAAAAAAGAAAAAGCACCAATTTGGATCGGTGAAATTGTCAAATGTCTTTTTGCTGCTGCTTTCAATATTGGTAGCAGTATGCATTATTGAAATTATTCCGATTAAGCAAGATATCGATAACAGTTCTTTCAAAACCTATGACGGCGTATGTACCGTACTGTCAGATCGCGTAGCTAACACCGGTAAGACCTTTGGCAGCGTCAAGAAAGTTCTTCTTAATGAATTGGATATTCGGGTAAAGGGTGATACAGGTCTTGATAGGGGAGAATACTACGCTCATGTTGTATATTCCGAAAAATCGAAATACATTGTAGTATTTTCGCTTACAGAGGAAGAACTGCAATAGCTAAAACGGGAGTTGTGAGCTTTCAATACTCATTATGATTATAATACGGAGTCTGCGGCGAGGGCGGCGGGGGAATGCCCGCATTTAGCTGTGCCGTTTCAGATAAATACCTGCAACAAAATTCTTGATATTCCGGAGGATTAAATATGAATGCTTTAAGAAAACGAATAATTCTCATAGCGCTTTTAACGCTCATATTTGTTGCGGCGCTGATTCTGACCGTTACCCTGATCGGCAATAAAAAAGCCATTCCCAATAATGAATGGTCTGCCGAAAAGCTCAGTCGGTACATAGATTATGATTTGACGGATATTGAAATATGCGATGTTTTAACCGAAAGGCTCGACGGCGGTTCAGAAGCAAACGGAACGGAATACGACAGCACCGTAGTGTGTATTAAGCTAAATGCGACAGACGAACAGCTTAACGAAATTATGAGCACAATAACCCGGGAGGATTTATCAATTTCACCCGGAGACCTGCGCTTTTTTGAGAAGAACGGTATCAGCACGGAGTCAATTGAGAAAATGGGGTGCACATGGAGCCAATACGAGGATAAAAAGCTCTTTTCAACCACATATAAGCCGTACACTATGGACTGGTTCTTCCTTGAAAAAGGGTGCGAAGAAAACTATAATGTTATTATAATTACAAGTCTGCCGGTTTAGTCGTATATCCCCGCTTCGGTATTATGCTTTCAGGAATGAATCGGTCGGCGCCCGGCTTTGGGGAGCGGGATATGAAAGGATGTATCATATGGTAAATCAATACGGGTGGTCAACCGTATACGAAGCTAACGGTCATGTTGGTTTGGTGACGTTAGAGATGATAATCGTTTTCGCTGTGTTAGCAGTGTTGAATGTCGCTTTGATTAAATGGTGGAGAAAAACCGATAAAACATTAAGGACAGTCCTTGCAATTGTAGTGATTTTGATTGATTTTGCAAACATAGGATTGGTGGAGGATACAGTACAATTACATTCACAGGATTTCTATACAAGATACTTAAACGGCGAGTGCCTTGTAACCGAGGGATACATAACTGAATATGAGGCGCCTAACGATGGACGCCCCGATAGCTTTTGCCTTAACAACATTGAGTTTGTCGTTCGAGATAGACCACTCAATGCATACGGCTACAACATTCGTCAGGAAAACGGCGGGGTGCTGAAGAACGGTGAATATGTGAGAATTCATTATTTTGAATATCAGGGCTATCATGTCATGATGAAGCTGGAGCTGAGGACCTCCGAATCCCCGTAGTTTTTTAGGGATGTTGCGAAAAATCCCCGACTGACCTACGCCGCCGGTAAAAAAGGAGAATTATTATGATTTCTTATACAGTGTTTTTTATCCTGAGCGCAGTTCTGCTTTTCGGATTAATAAAAAAGAAAAAGAAAATATTTGCCGTAATAGGAGTATGCACGGAAGTTGCTTTGCTGTGTCTCATTATCCTCGGATTATTGGGCATTTCGCTTACGCCATTGGCATTTCTCATATTAAATATTGCCGTTGCTTTGTGGTGCTTGATTGAAATGTATATACTGTTTTTCAAGAGTGCGAAAATAACGGTAATTGTTGCTTCTGCCCTTTGCGTATTGTTTATAGCGGCTACGGTGTTTTATTATCCCGCCTTCCTGAAAAGAACGGTTGACGGTACCGATTATATGGCGGTGTATTCCAAATGGACGGGCATTTCCGAAACAAAGGTCAGCTACCATCATATGTATAACAGCCTTTTCATGTCAAGCGACGCAAGCTATACCGAAAACTACGGGATTTTATTCTGCGGTTGGGAAGATGTGTTCAATTACGAGCCGTATTCCGTCAGCAATGACGACGGCGTAATAGACCCGGAAAAGCTTGAAAATTTGGAAGATATGCTGTCTAAATTAAATACGAACACTACCATGCAGGATGTGGTTAGTATATTCGGAAAGGCACCTCGCATGAAACCCGAAACAAATTCGGACAGCTGGGAGTATTACTGCGGCGATACAACCATTACGCTGACAGGGATAAACAATCAGGACGGTACATTATTTCAGGCTGTTGTTAACGACAGAAATTCAAGCTATGAGCTGGATTTGACTGATTCCCACAAATAATTCAGTATGATTTTGCAATAAATCGCTGACAGTATTGTTTTTAACGATTTACATATGGAAAGATTCTTGACGGCGGTGAACGGGCAGAAACCGCAAAAGCATTGTCATAGCGGGACGGGCAATAAATTCAAAAACAGGAGACGCATTTGTCTCCTGTTTTTTACGGTTATGAGAAAGTCTGCCAAGCCGAAAAGCGGAAGCGTTGGCAGTTGATTACCCGCCGCAGCTTTTAATCTGAAAAACCGTTTTTATATCCGAATTATAGCCTTTGCCGCAAAGATGAATGAGAAGCTCCTCGCCGGAGGCGAGCGCCGCAATTACACAGACGGCTGTGCACACGGGAAGGGCAATTGGCAGTGAAATTACATACGGAACGGAAAACACCGCCGCCCCTGTCAGCTTATTCATATAAGTGTGCAGGGAGGCAAACCTGCGGTATTTTACCGCCGCCGTAATATATGCCGAAAGCCGCAAAACAAGTATTGCGGCGGCACAGTACAGAATTTGCACCGGAAGCGTCTCATATAAAACGGGCAAAAACCGAATCAGCATCACAGCATAAAAAAGCAAATCGGCAATGCTGTCAAGCAGGGAGCCGAATTCGCTGACATTCCCCGTTTTTCGGGCAATCGTGCCGTCTAAAGCGTCGGAAATACCTGTCAGCGTATATACAATAAAGAATGAGAGGGAAAGCGGAGCCGTAAACATCAGTATTACAGCCCCGCCTATCCGCAGAGCGGAGATAATGTCAGGAACGTATTTTATTATGTTTTTCATAAATTTATGAATTGCCGTCCTTCTTTTCCACGGCTGTCCTTATTTTTCGCTCTTTTCAAAGTCTATATTCAGCGAGCCTATTCCGCCGTCGATTTTTATGCGGCAGTCTCCGTCGCCGAAGACTTCGCCGTCGGACATTTTTTCTCCGTCGATGACGGCTTCGCCCAAGCCCTTGTCAAGCTCAATACGGTAGTCATCTTTACTGCCCGAAAGGATAAAATCGGCGCCGCCTATACCGTAGTCAACCTTGCAGTCTCCGCAAAGCTTTCCGCAAAATTCCAGCTTGCCCACGCCGATTTCCATAGACAGATCGCGAAGCTCACCGTCACGGATTGTAAGCTTGCCCGTGCCTGAGGAAATCTTTGTGCGGTTTTCAACGGAGAGCTTTTCTATATCCGTTTCGCCTGCGCCCAGCTCAAGGGTCAGGTTTTTTGCAAGAAGGGAGTCTATTTTAACCTTTCCCGCTCCTGTGGAAATCTCGGCGTTTTCAAATACAAAGTCCTCGGGAACCGTTACAACTACCTTTACATTGCCGGAGGATACGCCGATGATAGTCCTTTTTTCGGTGATTTTCAAGGTGTTCTTTTCTTCCTTGACGGTGAGATATTTGTGGTTGCTTTCCACCGAAAAGCTGTCGCCGCTGACGATTTCAAGGGACGCCGCACCGATTTCGGCGTCAAGGTTTTCAATGTTGCCTTCTATCTTATAGGTCTGCGTTTCTCCTGCGACATTTCCTTTGAAAAGTCCGGCAACCGTGCCCAGAGCCCCCACAATTCCTCCGATAATGGAGACAATCAGAAATACGGCAAATGCTACGGCGCAGTATTTTATCGCCCTTTGCAGTCCCGTCATTTTATTTCAACACCTCCGAATATTGCAGTTCCGTTAATATAGAGCGTAGGCGCGCCCTCGATTTTCGGGTTATTTTTTTTGCCGGAGACTCCGCCGAAAATGGAGTTGGAGGTAACTCTTATATTAATATTATCGGGCGCAAAAATATCGATTCCTCCGAAAATGGCTGAAGCGCGGATTACGCAGTCCTGCTCGATTACGGCGTTTCTCAGATCGCATTCTACTCCGCCGAAAACGGCGTTAAGCTCCGCTCCCTGAAAAACCTCGCCGGAAAAATTCATGTTTTCCCCTGAAAAAACAGCAGTTCCGTATTTTACCTCGCCGTTTTTGTCCTGCAATTTTTTCATAGCGTCGGCACATGCCTTGTCAAAGCGCCCGCCAAACAAAAGCTTTATTCCGAATAAAATGATGATTGCGGGAATTGCCAGCTTCCACAGCATATCAAAGGAAAGAATGTCACGGCAGAAAAGGAGAAGAAGCACGCCTATGCAAAGACCGATAAGGTTGCCTGTTTTGTCATGGTTTGTCAGCAGTCCCACAGCGCTCGGAACGATGATAAACAGCGTCCACCAGCCATCGAAAAACAGATTGAAATCAGTGATGCCGAAAGCGTTCAGCCCCAGCAGAATGCCTAAGCCGATAAGAATAATACCCCATAATACCCGATTTGCCTGTTTCATAATTTTTGACCTTTCTTTATGTTAATTAATTTTTTGTGAGTTTTTAGCTTTTATTTTCCGTTTCCCTGTTAATCCGCAGGAGCAGACGCGCGGTAACACCGCCGTCCGGATTTTCCGTATAGGACAGACCGCAGTCCTTTCCGCACAACAGCTTTATACGCTTCTGTACGTTAAGAAGTCCTATGCTGTTGCCTTCAAGCTTTGCAGGCTGTTTTTGGTAGTGCAGCAGCATGTCCTCCACCTTTTCCCGAACTCCCGGGGCAAAGCCGCCGCCCGTGTCTGTTACCAGAAGCTCCATGCATCCGCTCTGCCGAGCCTTGTGCGCCGAGACTGTTACAGAGCCACGGTACCCTTTGTTTTTCAGCCCGTGAAGCAGACTGTTTTCCACAATGGGCTGTAAAATGAAATTGGGAACCAGCACATCGCCTAACTCCGGGTCTATATCGTACCGGCATTCAAGCTCAGGGTATCGGTAGCACATCAGCTCCATATAAGCCTCCATAAGCTCCAGCTCCTCGTCCAGCGCCACCATGGGTCTATCTACCTTCACGCTCATGCGGAAGAAATCCACCAGTCGCATGAGCAGGGAGGCAACCTTGTCGTCGCCGTTAAGCTGAGCCTGAATTCGGATGGCGTCCAGAGTGTTGTAGAGAAAATGAGGATTTACCTGGCTTTTCAGATAAAGCATAGACATTTTTTGCTCTGTCAGCTCCGCTCTGAGAATGTCGGGATTTTCAAGAGTCAGGTAGAAGGACAGGGTCATAAGAGTAAGCCCCATGCCGCTGATAAGCCAGTGGTGGTAAAGTCCCTGCAAGAGACAAACGCAGATTTCAACGGCAAGCGCCGCACCGATTGCAAACCTCTTTTTATTGTCCAGATGCTTTCCGTACAGTAAAAGCAATCTCACACACATTATGAGATAAAAGGCGACTGCTACATAACAAACGGTGACGTGGATGCCGTCGGAGTAGTTTCCGTGAGGGGTCACGGCGTAGTGTACCGGCAGAAAAATCGCGCCCAGCTCCGAAGCCACCAGGAAAACGGCGGCCGCCGGGTCAAAGCGTCTCGGATTTCCCGCTTCCTCCTGCACAAGAATTGCAATGTAGAGATAAAACAGATAGACGATAAACAGTAAACTTCCGATAAAGAAACGGTGCAGAATATCGTTAAGCAGTCTCGGCACGGTGTCTAAATGGTTTACCGTATATAATGTAGCTCCGTCAAAGACAAGATGAAAAAGCATGGCGACAAGTATTACCGAAAAGGTTTTGTGAAGCGGCGTGTTTTTTCGCTCTGCGGAGAAATATACAAAGGATACAAAGACCAGAACAAGAAATAAAGCAATTTCCATTCTCAGCATCTTTTTTCCCTCCTTCTATCGGTATTATAGTTGATTTTTAGAACGCATAATAGACAGATTATATAGGGAAATGTGTCAATTTTTATTATTTTTCCCTCATCGCTTTTTCAGCTCGTTTCTTTTTTCACGCCGAACTCGGTTTATGTGCCTTGTAAAATCCCCGTTTGAAATAAGCTCAGCCAAAACGAATTGAATGTAGGTGGGAACCGTGCAGGAATAAAAGCCTATCTTTTCCCTGAAGGAGGGAAGCAGGGGATAGGGCAGAACCATATATCCCACACGCAGAGAGGGGGATACGGTCATGGAAAAGGTGTTCAGATATATGACGTTTTCGCCCGCAGAGGCGGAGAAAAGTGTCTCCTCCGGCTTTTTCGATACGGAAAACTCAGATTCAAAATCGTCCTCAATAATGTATCTTGAACCGCCGCTTGAAGCGCCGCTTGCCCAGCGCATATATTCGTGCCGCTTTGATGCGGTGGCGGTAACGCCGCTGGGAAAACTGCGGTAAGGGGAAATGTGCAGAATGTCCGCTGTGCTTTTCCAAAGCGCTTCGCTTTCAATACCGTCGCACCCCAGCGGCAGTTTTTCGTATTTTACGTCGGAGGCAAGGTATACCTGCTCTATCTTTTTATAGGAAGGGGACTCAATGGCGTAAGTGCGCTCACGCCCCAAAAGCTCCACAATCAGACTGTAAAGATACTCCGAGCCTGAGCCGATAATAATCTGCTCCGTGTCGGCAATTATCCCCCTGCTTTGCGCAAGATAATTCCGTATTGCCTCCCGAAGCTCGTCGCGCCCCGCATTGGGCGATTTTTCAAGAATACGCTCCCCGTAATCGCTCATAACCCTTCGCATGGTTTTTATAAGAACGGAAAAGGGAAACTGAGGATTTGTCTCACCCGTGCGGTGAGGGCGAGGAGGCTCAACGGAAAAGGGTATCTTGCCGGCTGCGCCTGACGGCGGGAAAAAACCGTCTCCGTTGTGAAACACCACAAAATATCCGCTCCGCTCCCTCGCTTCAATATAGCCCTCGTCGCAAAGCAGTGCATAAGCGTGCTCCACGGTCACCGTGCTGACCCCTGTTTCGGCTGCCATTAGCCGCTTCGAGGGCAGTTTTTCATTGTAGCCGTAAATTCCGCCCACAATATCGTCCCGCACCATGGAGTATAGCTGTAAATATGCCGCCTTGCGGCCTGTGTTTTCAATTATATATTTCATCTGGATATATAAAATTCTCCTTAATTGGATATTTTCATATGTTCAAATCAATTATATACTGATAGGGTAAAAATTGCAAGAGAGATTTTTCCGGCAATTAAAAGAAAGGATTAACAAAATGAGCGACAAAGCGATTTCAACAAAAAGAACTACGGTGTGGCTGTGTACTACGGCGCTGTTTATGGCGCTTAACGTGGTAATGAGCTCCTTCGGCGTGCCCGTACCGGGCGGACATCTTTATATGAACGATATAATTATCTGTACTGCGGCAATAATACTTGACCCCTTTGCGGCGTTTATGGTAGGCGGCGTGGGAGCGTTTTTGGGAGATTTGTTCTTCTATCCTCTGCCCATGTTCGTTTCATTGGTAACACACGGCTTGCAGGCAGTTGTTATATCGGTGTTTTCCCATTATGTAATGAAAAAGCACCGTGTGCTTGCGTCGGGAATAGGCGTGGCAATAGGCGCAGTAATAATGGTAGTGGGATATTCTCTTGGCAGAGCGTTTATTTACAGCACTCCCGAATATGCCGTAATGAAGCTGCCCTATCAGATTTTGCAGGCGGCGGTGGGTGCCGTTTTGGGCATGCTCCTTTGCTGGAAGGTCGGAATAGTAAAGCTGTACGAGAGACTGACAAAGAGGTAAGAGCGGCTAGCGGCTGGCGGCAGGAAACAAAAGCGAGAACCGACTGCTTCACAAAGAATCAAAGCGTGATCTTGATTGGAGCGAAGCCGAAATGAGGAAAACGAGCGAGAAATACCGTCTCAATTCCTATGAGGGCGAAAGCCTGCCTTTCGAGAACTACATGAAAATTGACAATACGAATTTGCCGCCTGCTGAAGCGGCAGAGATGATAAAGGTTAATTTTGCAATAGGATAGCATAAAAAAAGGTTAAGCCGCAGGCGAAAATTTTCGCCTGCGGCGTTCTGTTTGTTAATTATTTTGCCACGTTTGTTGACAAATCAACAAGCGTGGTGTATAATATGTCCCATCCAAATAAAGCTTAGGAGAAAAATATGGTTGACCGTTTTGAAAAATTTTCTTTGGCAATTTCGGAAATTTCAAGATATTGGCATAAGCTTGCCTCCGATGAAATGGAAAAGCATGGTCTGAGAGGACCGCACGCCGTTTACTTTACAACTATGTATTGCTATCCCGAGGGGCTGACCGCCGCTCGCCTTTCGGAGCTTTGCTCAAGGGATAAATCTGATGTGTCCCGTGCCGTGACCATGTTTGAAAAAAAGGGATTTGTGGAAAAAATAAGTGCCAATCACAACAATTACAGAGCGCTTTTAAGGCTTACCGAAGGCGGAAGAAAAATTGCACAGCACATAAACGAGAGCGCCTCCTTCGCCGTGGAAAACGGCGGCAAGGGTCTCAGCGACGAGCACAGAGATATTTTTTATAACGCTCTTGCTCTCATCAGCGAAAATCTCCGTGTTCTTAGCGAAAAAGGTCTGTAAATAAGGATGCTGCGAAACGGCAGGCATTTTTCTGAGGAATTATTGTAATGAAAATAACTACTGTACTGTTCGATCTTGACGGAACGCTTCTGCCCATGGATCAGGACGAATTTGTAAAAGCATATTTCGGCTTGCTTGCAAAAAAGCTCGCACCGCACGGATACGACCCGAAAAAGCTGATTTCCGGCATATGGGCGGGAACGAAAGAAATGATAAAAAATAACGGGGAGTGTACTAACGAAGCCGTGTTCTGGAAAGAGTTTTCCCGCGCCTTCGGAGACAGGGTTCTCTGTGATATGCCCCTTTTTGAAGAATTTTATAAAAACGAGTTTTCGGGCGCAAAAGCCGTTTGCGGCTGTAATGAAGATGCCGCAAAAACCGTGGCGTATGTAAAGAGCAGAGGGTTCAGAACTGCTCTTGCCACAAATCCGATTTTTCCGAAAATCGCAACCCTCAGCCGTATACGCTGGGCGGGGCTTGAGCCGTCCGATTTCGAGCTTATCACCACCTACGAAAATTCCCGTTTCAGCAAGCCGAATCCCCTATATTATGCGGATATTGCGAAAACCTTGGGCGTTTCCTGTGAGGAGTGCCTTATGGTGGGAAACGACGTTTCGGAGGACATGGCGGCGCAAAGCCTCGGAATGAAGGTTTTTCTGCTTACCGACTGTATTATCAACAGAGAAAACGCAGATATTGACGTATATCCTCACGGAGGCTTTAATGAACTTTCGGAGTATATAGATACCTTGTTAAGGGAGGAAAACAATTGAAAGACTACATTATTTGCACCGATTCCGCCTGCGACATCCGCTCCGATGTCCTGAAAAAATGGGATGTTCCGTGCATCAGCATGACATTTGAATTTGACGGCGACGGCAAAATATATACGGAAAACGATATTTCAATCAAAGATTTTTACGATAAAATGAGAGACGGCGGTGTTGCCAGAACTGCGGCAATCAACCCCGATACCTTTAAGAATGCCTTTGAGAATTTTGTAAAGGACGGAAAGGACGTGCTTTATCTGGGCTTTTCGTCGGGACTTAGCACAACCTTCAATTCGTCAAGGCTTGCCGCCGAGGAGGTGTCCGAGGCATATCCCGAAAGAAATATTACCGTTATAGACACCCTGTGCGCTTCCGCAGGACAGGGACTTATGGTGTACCTTGCGGCGAAGAAGAAATCGGAGGGGGCAACCCTTGAACAAACCGCCGCTTATGTAAAGGAGCTGATACCGAGGCTTTGCCATTGGTTCACCGTTGACGATCTGGAATACCTTAAAAGAGGCGGCAGAATAAGCTCCGCCGCGGCTCTTGTAGGCTCAGTTCTTTCAATAAAGCCCATTATCACCGTCGACAATGAGGGACATCTCATAAACACGGGCAAGGTAAGAGGCAGAAAAGCCGCTATAAACACCCTTGTGGAAAAATACGGTCAGTACGCCTCGGATAAAGAGGGAACGGCATTTGTCTGCCATTCCGACTGTGCCGAGGACGTTGCCCTTCTCAAGTCCGAGCTTTGCGAAAAATACGGCGCAAAGGTGGAGCTTGTGACGGATATGGGTCCCATTATCGGCGCCCATGTAGGTCCCGGAACAGTTGCTGTTGTGTTTGTGGGCAAGGAAAGATAAGAGGTTTGCAGTGATTAAAATAATGGTTGATTCCGGCTCGGACTGCAGAGACAGGGAGGTTTGCGATTATTTCGTGCCCCTTACCGTAAACGCAGAGGGCAGGGAATATAGAGACGGCATTGATTTGGACTGCGATATGTTCTATTATCTGCTGACAACGGCAGAGGAAATTCCCCATACCTCTCAGCCGTCGCCGGACGCCTTTCTTCAATATTTCAAAGAGGTGAAAGCAAACGGTGACGAGCTTATATATTTCACCCTGTCCTCCGCTCTCAGCGGCACCTATCAGAGCGCCTGCATTGCAAGGGAAATGGCGGAATACGACGGAATTTACATAGTGGACTCAAGAAATTTTTCCCATATGATTGTGGTTCTTGCAAAGTATGCGAAAAAACTGATTTCAAGGGGAATGTCCGCAAAGTATATTGTCGAAAAATGCGAAGAACTGAAAAAGCGCATAAAGGTCTGCGGATGCGCAGGTACTCTTGAATATCTCAGACGCGGCGGCAGAATAGGCAAAGCGGCGGCTTTTGCCGGCACTATGGCGAATATTAAGCCTATTATGTCCGTTTCACCGGAGGGTACTGTTGAAGCCGTGGGAAAAGCCATCGGCGTTCAGCGAGCGGTGCAGACTATTGCGGATAAGCTGAAAAAGACCCGGCTCGATGAAGAATTTCCCGTTTTTTCTCTGTATTCGTACGGAGAGGAATATACCATAAAGCTTGAGAAAAAGCTTCGGTCGGAAGGGTATCATATATCAGAAAGACTGCAGATAGGTCCCACAATCGGCACACACTTGGGACCCGGAGTTTTCGGAATTTCCTTTGTGGAGAAAAAACAGTAATAAATATTTGAAAATGTACGGCGGCGTTTTCAGCCGACCGAAATTTCCGGAAAAATTAATGGCGGGGCAGCGGTAAAGGTTTTTCCTGCGGCAGTATTCCGAAAGCGTGCGAAGGCGTGAAAAGCGTCAAAAGCATGCAAAACGGGACGCGCTTCAGGAGATAAACCTTTGCCGAAGCCCCCGTTGCATTACCTCTACACCTTTTGGAATTAACTCTACCAAAAATATACACAGTGAAAAAATCCCTTGAAAACAAAGGAAATTCACCACTCTACCGACAGTAGAGCGCCTGAAAACCAACTCTACCGACTCGATTTTATGATTATAGAGTAGAATACGGAATATGGGTTGAATATCCGCGGCGTTTTGACTATAATATAAGCGTGCGAAAAGCAAATCTTTGTTCCGGAGATTAAAAAATGGATAAATTCAAAATTGTTGCAGATTCTTCTGCGGATTTGGTATCGCTGCCCGACGTGCCTTTTTCCTTTGCACCTCTTAAAATCATAACGGCAGAAGCAGAATATGTTGACGATGAAAATCTGGACGTGGAAAATATGGTTGAAAGCCTTTTGCAGTATAAAGGAAAGTCCACAACCTCATGCCCCAATCCCGACGAATGGCTGAAGGTCTTCGGCGAGGCTGAAAATATTTTCTGCGTTCCCATTTCAGGCAATATATCCGGAAGCTATAATGCGGCAAAGGTCGCCAAGGATATATATGAAAGCGAATATCCCGACCGCCGTGTTTATGTGGTAAATACCCTGTCCGCAGGTCCCGAAATGAAGCTCATAATCGAGAAAATCTGCGAGATGATAAAGGGCGGTGCAGAGTTTGAGGAAATATGCCGCGGCGTTGAGGAATATACAAAGAAAACAGGGCTTTTCTTCCTGCTCCAGTCGGTAAAGAATTTTGCCAATAACGGAAGAATTAATCCACTTATTGCGAAAGGCGTGGGACTGCTGGGTATCCGTATCCTGGGGAAAGCCAGCGATAACGGTCAGCTCCAGCTTCTGGACAAATGCAGAGGCGGAGAAAAAGCGCTTGCCGCCATTATCCGCCAGCTTAAAAGCCACGGACTTAAATCCGGAAAGGTACGCATAACCCATTGCCTTAACGAGTCCGCCGCGCAGAAGCTTTATGACATGATACATGCGGAATTCCGCAAGGCGGAAATACAGATTTACAAGTGCAGGGGGCTTTGCAGCTTCTACGCCGAAAAGGGCGGACTGCTTGTAGGGTTTGAAAAATGCTGAGGATTTTTATATGAATATTCTGTATTGCGGCGACGGTAATATTGCAGACGGTGTAATAATATCGGTGCTCTCTCTTTGCCGAACGGTCAAAGAGCCTCTTAACATTTATATTTTAACGGCTACGGTTTCACACCGCAGTACACACAGAAATGCACTGCCGTCCGATTTTGCCGCTTTTCTTGAGGAAAAGGCAAAGGAATACGATAAAGACAATACCGTAACCCTTATAGACATTACGGATTTGTTTATGAGCGATAAGCCCCTGGCAAACATGGACACAAGGTTCACTCCGTGCTGTATGCTGAGACTTTATGCCGATTTGGTACCCGAGCTTCCCGACAGAGTGCTGTATCTTGACAATGACGTAATCTGCCGCAAGGACCCCTTTGAGTTCTATTATCAGGATATGGAAAATGCGTCCGTGGCAGGGGTTCTCGACTATTACGGAAGCTGGTTTTTCAGGAAAAATATTTTTATCCGTGACTACCTGAATTCGGGAGTTCTGCTGCTTAACCTTAAAAAAATCAGAGAAAGCGGTCTTTTCCGCGAGTGCAGAAGCAAGTGTAAAAACGAGGAAATGTTCATGCCCGACCAGTCGGCAATCAATAAGCTGTGCGCCGACAAGCAGATATGTCACAGAAAATATAACGAGCAGAGAAAGCTCCGTAAGGATACTGTTTTTCAGCATTTTACCACCAGCTTTCGCCTGTTCCCTTGGTTTCACACGGTAAGCGTGAAGCCGTGGAATATTAAGGGTATGCATAAAACCCTTCACATCAGCGAGTATGACTCTTTGCTGAGCGAATACGAAAAGGTCAATGAAGAATACAAAAGGAGAGCTATAAAAAATGAATACACAGAACGAAATTCCCGTTTTCTTTTCAATAGATAACAACTATGCGCCCTTTTTGGCAGTTGCGCTCAATTCTGCCGCCGCAAACTGTTCTGCAGATAAAAAGTTCAGAGCGATTATCCTGCATCAGGAGCTGACACGGGAGAATATGGATAAGCTGTCCGCATTTGCACGGGATAATTTTTCCGTTGAATTTGTGGAAATGAAAAGCGGGCTTGAAAGCATTACGGATATGATGTCAAACAGACTTCGCTGTGACTATTTCACGCTGACTATATATTTCCGCCTGTTTATTCCCGCCATGTTCCCTCAGTACGATAAGGGTATATATATTGACAGCGACGTGGTGGTAACGGGAGATCTCGCCGAGCTTTTCAATACGGATATAGGCGATAATCTTATAGGCGCATGCTCGGATAAATCCATAGTGGACGTACCCCCGCTTGTAAACTATGTGGAAAACGCCGTGGGCGTAAAAATCGACAGATATATTAATTCGGGCGTACTGCTCATGAACCTGAAAAAGCTCCGTGAGCTTAATTTTGACGCCCATTTTCTTAAATTGCTGAATACGTACCATTTCGATTGTATCGCTCCCGACCAGGATTATCTGAACGCCATGTGCCGCGACAGAATCTATTATCTGGACGAAAGCTGGGACGCTATGCCCAACGATAATCACCCTCCCGTTGATAAACCCAATATTATTCATTATAACCTGTTTGCAAAGCCCTGGTGCTATGATAACATCCAGTACGAGGATTATTTCTGGCAGTATGCGAAAACAAGCGGTTATTATGAGGAAATAACGGAGTATAAAAATAATTACGGCGAGGAGCAGAAAAAGTCCGACAGCGACTGCCTTGAATTGCTTGTTCGCCGAGGCGATGAAATTCCCTCGCAGGAGATAACCTTCAAAAAGGCTGCGGTAAGCACAGGAGAAATTCGCATATGATTTTGGGAGACAACAGAGAAGCTGTTATCGAAAATATAAAGTCTGCGGCGCAATCGGGGGATTTCTACCGCAAGGTGGAGTTAAACGACCCCGTGCTCACCGACGAGGAAGCGAACAGAATAACCGACCGCTATCTTGAAAACCGTAAAAAGGCTTCATTTCGAATAAAATCCCATGCGGCACGCACGGCGGCAAACATTCTAACCTCGGTCATTAACAAAAATACGGAAATCGAAGGGCTTGAGAATATGCCGGAATTCCCCAATGGGGCGATTGTAACAAGCAACCACTTCAGCCCCGTGGAAAATACCGTTATCCGATATTTTGTAAAGAAGTGCAAGAAGAAAAAACTTAATATTGTAAGTCAGGTGACAAACCTTGCAATGCCCGGCGTTCTGGGCTTTTTGATGAATTATGCGGACGTTATTCCCCTTTCGGGAAATTTTCACTATATGGAGAGGGATTTTCCCGCAGTTCTGAAAGAGCTTCTCGATAAGGGAGAGGCGGTGCTTATATACCCGGAGCAGGAGATGTGGTTTAATTACCGAAAGCCCAGACCCCCGAAAATCGGCGCATATCATTATGCGGCAAAGCTGAATGTACCCGTGGTGTCGTTTTTTGTTGAAACCGTGGATCTTGACGAAAAGGATACGGAGAGCTTTAATAAGGTCAGGTTCATTTTGCACGTGCTGGGAGTTATCTATCCCGACCCGGAAAAAAGCGTTCATGCAAACAGTATTGAAATGTCGGAAAAAGACTATGCGCTGAAAAAAGCCGCATATGAAAAGGCTTATAATAAGCCCCTGACCTATGAATTCGACAGCTCCGATATTGCAGGATGGCTGGGAGACCGATGAAAGAAAAAGAAAGAATTCGGCGTTTTCACAGCTTTACGGAGGACTTTTTCGACCCTAAAGAGGAATGTAAACTGCCGGAAGGGTATCGGTGGGTGCTTACCGACCGCATTTCTCGGTTTCTGTCAAAGATAATTTACGGGTGTGCCATTGTCTTTTCAAATGTTTATTGCCGTCTGTTTTTGCACGTGAGCATAAAGGGGGCAGAAAAGCTCAGGGGCGAAAAGAATACGGGCATCTTTCTGTACGGCAATCACACACAGCCCGTGGGGGATGTGTTTGATCCGGCGCTTGCCGCATTCCCGAAAAGAGTTTATACGGTGGTAAGCCCCGCAAATATGGCGCTCCCCGTTATAGGAAAGCTGCTCCCCTATCTGGGGGCTTTGCCTCTGCCCGAAAACATAAGCGGAATGAAGCAGTTTTTGGCGGCAATGGAGCTTCGCCTGAGTGAGAAATGCTGTATTGTTATATACCCTGAGGCACATTTGTGGGACTATTG
>JAQXKW010000145.1 GCA_029010655.1 Clostridia bacterium
CAAAAAACCGGGCGACCCTCTGGGGTCGCCCGGTCATTTTTTGCGGTCATTTCGCATTCTCCTTCAGCGTTTTGTAACTTGCAATCAGCATTGCTCTTAAAGATGTACATTTGGAAGAAAGGGTTTTACTTTATTTACAAAAAAGTGATAAGTGATGCCGCTGCGCTGTGATAAGTGATGAGATGCGTTCCACGCACGCGCCGAAGGCGTGCATCACAGGCGAAGCCGCATCACGCACGCAGTGCGCATCACGTTCCTAAGGGAACGCATCACTCAAAAAAGTCTCTTTTGTCCGGTAGGCAAAAGAGACTTTTTTGTTGGTGACCCGTACGGGAATCGAACCCATGTTTTCGCCGTGAGAGGGCGATGTCTTAGCCGCTTGACCAACGGGCCTCAAGCTCCGTTATTATATCATACGGTTTTATAAAAATCAATAGCTTTTTTGAATTTTTCTCAAATTTTCCTCATTTTTTTGAAAATTCGGGTGGAGTTGCATTTTTTGCGGCGGTATACCGGGGCGGACAGTCTTATATTTGGCGGCGGATAATGACGAATACGGTTTTGTTGCAAAAAATCATCAAGTTAGTTTATACTTTGGTTTACTAAAAGGTTGACAAACGCTGATAATCAGGTTATAATATATATATACTTCTACCGAGGAGATTATCAAATGGACGAAAAAACAGCAAAATCACTGATATTTGGTGAAAACTATTATTCTGTTAGTGATTTAAGGTATAATCAAAAAGTCGGTATAATGCTTTCCAAGGATGAGTTTGAGGAGCTTTTGAGCATTAAAGATAAGCTCGTTGATCCCGGCTTTGACAGGATAAAGCGTCTCCCTTTGAAAACCTTCAATTCAAAGCATTGTTTTTATATCAACGGACTGTATTTGCTGAAAATGCAACTTGAATACAAGAGGCTTCTTCTTTCCGACTATGAGTTAAATCAAAGCTGGCTGTTTGACAGAAATATAGAAGACATACTTACTTCAAGGCTATTTTCTGAGGTGGAGGGAACACTGAGTATCGAAAATGTTCCCACAACACATCGCCGCATAATTGAGATTAGCAAGTGCGAAAATCCGACGGAGCTAAACGATATTATAGTTAAAAATATGTTAAATGCTATGAGCTTTATTATAGAGAATAAGCCGGAGTTTAACAAAGAGAACTTACGTCGGCTATATGACATTTTAAGTAAGGATTGTCTGCCGGAAGAGCTGAAAATCAAAGACGGTGCCTATTACCGGGATGACAAGGTGTATATAGGAGCGTTTGAAGGTGCAGATTGGCACATTATCGATTCTTGTATGGATTCTTTGTTTGCATTTGCGAACGATGTGCAAAGCTTAAAGGAGCATCAAGACCTGCTGCCCCATATTTGCCACTATTATATTTTGTATATCCACCCGTACTTCGACTATAACGGCAGAACGGCGAGGATGGTGTCGTTTTGGCTCAGTTATATTAATAATATATCAGCTGCGCCGTATTTCATGAGCGAAGCAATCAACGAAAACAAGGGCGCTTATTACGGTGCAATTACCGACTCAAGAACAACGCATAATGACTTGACATATTTTTTGGGATATATACTTGAAACGTCAGTTAAGTTTAGCTTAGTATACAAGAATTTGGAAGAAATAAAGAACACACTCTCAAAAACAGGAGATACATTAACATCTTCGGAGTGGGTGTATGTTAAGAAAATTCTTGTCCACAATTCGGAGAATTATTTCAACTATAAAATGTTTTTGAGCTATATTAACACAAGTATGTCGAGACAGGGAGCTTTGAAAATTCTTAATAAACTGCACGATTATGAAATTCTTGAAAAGACAAAAAACAAAAAAGGGGATACCGTATTTAAGTTCAATCCGGATTTCATAACGTATAAGTACCACAAATAAAGGTTTTGAAAAAGCTAACAGGTTTGCAAACTGAAACCTGTTAGCTTTTATAATACTCTATTCTGCCGTCGCCGCCGCCACGTTCAGCGCAAGCGTCATCATATCCCGAAAGGCGGTCTGCCTTTCTTCTGCGGTGGTGCTTTCCTCCGTTATCAGATGGTCGGAGACAGTACAGATTGCGAGTGCGTTTTTTCTGTATCTTGCGGCGTTCATGTAAAGTGCCGCCGTTTCCATTTCAACTGCCATGACGCCCATTTTGCCCCATTTTGCACAGGGCGTTTCCTCCGGAGAAACGCCCGAAAGGTCTCCGTAAAAAACGTCTGTGGAAAGCACGTTTCCCACATGGTAGGAAAGGTGAGCTGCTTCGGCTTTTTCAACTGCGGTGCGTAGCAGACCGAAGGAGGCGATAGGCGCAAAGCTTCCCGGCAGACGGAAATTATTCGCATATGCGGAATCGGTGCAGGCGCCCTGAGCGATAACGATGTCACGCACCTTTATATCTTCCTGAATCCCTCCCGCAGAGCCTATGCGGATAATATTTTCAACCCCGAAAAAGTTGAAAAGCTCATATGAATATATGCCTATGGACGGCATACCCATGCCGCTTGCCATGACGGTTACGGGAACGCCCTTATATGTTCCCGTATATCCCTGAACACCCCGCACGTTGTTTACAAGGCGGGGGCTTTCAAGATAGTTTTCCGCAACAAATTTGGAGCGCAGAGGGTCTCCCGGCATGAGGACGGTTTGTGCAAAATCGCCGGGGGCGGCGTTTATATGGGGAGTGTTATAATCTGACATAATAATCTCCGTTTCTTTTCAGTGGGGCAGGGGAGAGCGCATATTTTACGCTTCAAAAGCGCGGCGCACCCGTCGGGAGGGCATGCGGCATACCTGCCTTTTAATATTATAGCTGACAACCGGAAAACTTTCAAGGATTTCCGAAAAATGAATATAAATATTAATAAAGTCAATAATATATCATAAATAAAAGCAAAAAAAGGAAATAAATATGATAAAAGGCTGCCAGAAAAAAATAATCCACATAACAAACCCGAAAAGCCCGTATTTCGAGGAGGCTTATTTTGTTCTGAAGCGGGGCGGAGACTTGGGAGGCGTCAGCGAAGCGGATATGGTAAAGGAGGCGTTGAGAATAGCCGACGAGGCGGTGCGCTCCGTAAAGCCCAAGGCGATTGCGGCGAGAAGGAGCAGAGCCTTTGCCGTGGCTGTGGGGGCTGCGGCGGTATCGCTTATTTTCGGGATTGTCATGCTTTTTTATACAGTCTCCCTGTAAACTGTTGACAAAGAAAAATTTCATGGTATAATGTATTTGGCATAAATTGTTCGATTTGCAGAAAATAGCTTGTCTTGCTTTGGTATGTACCGCCGCCCTCGGACATACCTTACAAAGGAAGGCCGACGCCGCTTCATGCGGTTTTTTGCGGTTTTTCGGCGGCGCAGGGCGCAAAGGCGCAGACTTTTCGCCGCACAAGGCACATAATGAAAGGAGAAATCAGTGGCAAATAACAATAACAAGCTGAAAGTAATGATGCTCGGCGGGCTTAACGAGATAGGAAAAAATATTGCGGTTTTCGAGTACGGAGACGATATTATAGTCATCGACTGCGGGCTGGCATTCCCAGACGAGGATATGCTGGGAATTGACCTTGTAATTCCGGATATAACCTATCTCGTAAAGAACGCAGACAAAATAAGAGGAATATTTTTAACTCACGGTCACGAGGACCATATAGGCGCTCTGCCGTATATACTCCGGCAGATAAATCCCCCCGTGTACGGCACGAGGCTTACTCTCGGAATTCTTGAAAACAAGCTTCAGGAAGAAAAAATGACGGACACGGCAAAGCTCATAACCGTAGAGGCGGGAAGCGTTATCCGCGCGGGGGCTTTTCAGTGCGAGTTTATCCATGTAAACCATTCCATTGCGGACGCCTGCGCCATAGCCGTAAGAACCCCCGTGGGTACGGTTATCCATACGGGAGACTTCAAGCTGGACGTTTCCCCTATCGACGGCTCAATGATGGACGTAACAAGGCTGGGAGAGTACGGCAACGACGGGGTGCTTTTGCTTATGTGCGAGTCCACCAACGTGGAGAGAAGCGGATATACCCCCTCGGAAAAGAAAATTGCTTCGTCTCTTGAGCATATTTTCCTTACCAATACGGATAAAAGAATAGTCATTGCTACCTTCTCGTCAAATGTTCACCGTGTTCAGCAGATAATAGACGCCAGCGTGAAATTCGGCAGGAGAGTAGCGGTTACGGGCAGAAGCATGGTAAATATTATCGGCGCGGCTGTAAAGCTTGGCTATATGAAGGTGCCGAATAACGTGCTTATCGACGTGGCGGATATAGGGAAATATCCTCCGGATATGATAACAATAGTTACTACCGGCTCTCAGGGCGAGCCTATGTCCGCCCTTTACAGAATGGCGTTTTCCGACCACAGCCAGGTGGAGCTGACATCTAAGGACATTGTCGTCCTTTCCTCCCATGCAATTCCCGGAAACGAGCTTTTAATCGGCAGAATAATCAATGAGCTTTATAAAAGAGGTATCAACGTGTACCATGACGACCCGGAGGTTCACGTTTCCGGCCATGCCTGTCAGGAGGAGCTGAAGCTCATGCACAATCTTATCCGCCCCAAATTCTTTATGCCCATTCACGGCGAATACCGCCACCTTATGCAGCATAAGGAGCTGGCGGAGTTTATGGGAATGGATCCCAAAAACATATTCGTTATGAATATAGGCGAGGTTCTGGAGCTGGATTCAAACACCTGCAAGCGTGCGGGGAGCGTCCCCTCGGGACGGGTGCTTATAGACGGTTACGGTATCGGAGACGTGGGCAATATAGTGCTCCGTGACCGAAAGCACCTGTCACAGGACGGACTTATCGTCGTTGTGGCTACGGTGGATATTGACGAAAGAACAATTGTCAGCGGTCCCGATATAATTTCGAGAGGCTTTGTTTATGTGAGAGAGTCGGAGGAGCTTATGGAGGAAGTGAAATCCATTGCAACCGGCGTGCTTACCACCGCCCTTGACTGCGGCGTTACCGAATGGACTCAGATGAAAAACAGCGTAAAGGAAAGCCTGACAAAGTATCTGTTTAATAAGACCAAGAGAAAGCCCATGATACTTCCCGTTATTATGAACGTGTAATGCGGGATATATCAAAAACCTCCGCCGAGATTTCGGCAAATGCAAAAAGGATAACTAAACATGAAACATGTAATACTGTGGAAGCTGAAGGACAGCCTTTCCGAAAAGGAAAAAGAGAGGGTAAAGGCAAATGCCGAAAAAGCCCTTGAGGGGCTTGACGGAAAAATTCCGGGGCTTCTGAAGATAAAAGTAAAAACAGAAATGCTTGAAACGTCAACGGCTGATATGATGCTCTATACGGAGTTTACGGACAATGAGGCTTATCTCGGCTATAAGTCCCATCCTGCCCACACAGCGGCAGCAGACGAATTTGTCCGCCCGTTCATATCGGCGAGACTTTGCTGTGACTATGAATAAAAGACCGGAAATTCTGTCCCCTGCGGGAGATTTTGAAAAGCTCCGCTCCGCCGTGTATTTCGGCGCAGACGCTGTGTACCTTGCAGGCAGAGCCTTCGGAATGAGAGCCGCCAGCGGCAATTTTTCCGACGAGGAGTTGAAGGAGGCAACGGAGTATTGCCACAGCCGTGGCGTGAAAATTTACGTTACCGTTAATATAATGCCCCGTGACGGAGAATACGGAGCGCTGGAGCGTTTTCTCACATACCTTGGCGAAATCGGAGTTGATGCGGCAATAGTTTCCGATTTGGGCGTTGCGGCGCTTCTGAAAAAGTGCGCTCCTCATGTCGCCCTCCATGTTTCAACCCAGGCAAGCGTGGTTTCCTCTGCCGCCTGTATGGCGTGGTACGCTCTGGGAGCCTCCAGAGTGGTGCTGGCAAGAGAGCTTTCTCTTGAGGCTGTTAAAAATATAAGGAAGAATATTCCCGACGACCTTGAAATAGAATGTTTTGTCCACGGCTCCATGTGCGTGGCGTACAGCGGCAGATGTCTGCTGTCACAGCATTACGTGGGCAGAGACGCAAACCGGGGAGCCTGCGCTCAGCCGTGCCGCTGGATATATTCAAGGGATACCGCCTTAACTGCGGAAATCGCCGAGGAAAAGCGAAAAAACGAACTGCTTCCCGTGGTTGAGGACGGGGGAGATACCTTCGTTATGTCCTCAAAGGATATGTGCATGATAGAGCATATACCGGAGCTTTGTGAGGCGGGAATTCACAGCTTCAAATTAGAGGGCAGAGTGAGAAGCGCATACTACACCGCAGTAGTTACAAATACATATAAAATGGCGCTGGACGCTTATTTCAGAGACGGGGAAAGCTATGTTTTTGACCCCGCCCTCAAAAGGGAGCTTGACAGCGTTTCCCACAGAGAGTACGGCACGGGCTTTTTCTTCAAAAGCCCCCACGAGGACGCAAATCTTGTAACCGAGCCGGGCTATATCAGAGAAAAAGCGTACCTTGCAACGGCGGTTGACGGCTGCAGTGCAGGGGGCGTTGCCCGTTTTGTTCAAAGGAATAAAATTTTCGACGGCTCCCGTGCGGAATTGCTTACCCCCGGAAAAACGGGGCAGGAGCTGACCGTTACGGAAATGAAAAACGAGGCCGGCGAAAAAATCGAATCAGCCCCCCACCCTGGCATGATTTTTACCGTCCGTTCACCTATTGAAATCAAAAAAGGCGATATTCTGAGAGGCGTTTGAGAAAGGATTTAATATGCTTGAAATAATTTATTCCATAGTTGCGGGCATTGTTCAGGGCATTACAGAGTGGCTGCCCATAAGCTCAACAGGCCATCTTATCTTGCTTGACAGCTTTTTCAACCTTGCCATGGATGAGCAGTTTGTAAAAATGTTCGACGTGGTTATCCAGTTCGGCTCTATTATGGCGATAGTCGTCCTGTATTTCAGAAGGCTGAATCCCTTTGCACTTTCCAAAACGAAAGAGGAAAAGAGCGAAACCTGGAGCCTTTGGTCAAAGATTCTTGTGGCGGCAGTTCCCGCCGGGGTTATCGGACTTTTGTTTGACGATTTCCTTGACGAAACGGTGTTCTCGGACCCTCAGAGAGTATACATAGTCGCAGGCGCACTTCTGTTGTACGGTATCGTGTTCATTATTATTGAAAGAAAGAATAAAAACAGAAAATTCCGTATAGATACCCCCGAGGGGATAGATTATAAAACAGCTCTCGGTATCGGCGCCTTCCAGGTGCTGGCTCTTGTTCCCGGCACCTCACGCTCCGGCTCCACCATTATCGGCTCCACGGTTTTGGGTGTATCCAGAACTGCGGCGGCGGAGTTTTCCTTCTTCCTTGCCGTTCCCGTAATGCTTGGAGCGTCCGTGCTGAAAATTCTTAAATTT
>JAQXKW010000146.1 GCA_029010655.1 Clostridia bacterium
CGGGCGGCGACGCAATTTATGCCGTTGCGGGGCCTGCGTCCCTTGACCCGGAATGCCTCAGCTGTATTTATTTCAATAAAACCCTTGTTGAAGAGCTGGGACTCGAATCCCCGTATGAGCTTGTAAAAAGAGGGGAATGGACGGCAGATAAATATGCGGAGTATGCCGCAAGCGTCAGCAGTCTTGAAGGAACATATTATTCCTACGGCTCTCAAAACGCTTCTCCCTATTTGAGCGACTTGTTTTTCTTCGCCTTCGGCGGAAAGCTCACCGACAGCAATGTAGGCTATTATCCCGTTCTTTCCCTTAACGGGGAAGGACCCGGCGCAATAGTTGCAAAGGTGTCATCTACGGTTAATATGCCGGGCTCCTACGGCTCGTCCATAGAGTCTGTAAACGCCTTTCTCAGCGGAAAAATGCTTTTCCTTGTTGACCGTCTGTCTACAATGAAGTCGATTGCAAATTCTTCCTTTGACTGGGGCATCCTTCCGCTTCCGAAGCTGAATACCGAACAGGAGAATTACGCCTCTCTGGCTTATTACGGCGACGCCATGTTCTTTACGGGAATTGCCACGGCGCCCGATTACGGCGAGGTTGCTGACCTTATAAGCGCGCTGAATATTATGGCGTACGGCTATTCAAACGACAGCTTTATAACAAACGCCTCGTATTATTATCTCCGTGACAACCAATCCATGAATATGCTTTCATATATTGTTTCAAATCCCGTGTATGATTTTGCATATTCCTTCGGAGAGGTAAACAGCTACGTTGCAAACGGTACTTTTATGGCGGTGCGGAATACGGTTGCCGGCATATCCACCCTGCAAAGATATCTTGATATGTATAACGGACTGTTTGAAAATTCCATGTATTCAATGTTCAAAGTAAATTAACCGAAAGGATATTTTTATGAATTTTACACTTGAAAACTCCAGAGACAAGACTTACACTGCCGCAGAGCATATGAGAAAAGCCTTTCCCGAAAAATTTACGGGCGAGTGCGACGCAGAATTTGTAAACGCAAAAAAAAGCTGTGCGGTGGGAGTTGCGGGACTTCCGTACTATATGCCTTTGTGCCTTTATATTCTCAACGACCCGCAGGTGTCCGAATACCTGTGCGGATATTCGGAGGAAAACAATCTGTTTTGCGTTGACGGCGGGATAAAGCATTATACGGATTCCGGCGAAAAAGTGCTTCCCGAAAAAGTGAGGGACGCTGTTGCCTCGGCTCTTGGCGTGCTTAACAAAAGCGCAGGCTATATCGACGGCGAGGGCGCCCATGTTATAGACCTGAAAACCCACCCGGTGGGCTCTCATTTCGATGTAAATCTGCTCCTCGGCAACCGTGTGGGCTTTGAAAACCCGTTGCTGACAACTCCCAAGGCGGCGCTTGATTCCTTCGGCAGAGGCTCCTTCAGAGCGGCGGCGGAAACCACCGTGCTTGCCAACAGATACGTTCTCCGCATGGAGGAAAACGGCGAGCCCGTCAACCGTCAGTTCTATATTTATGAAAACGGAAAGCAGATATTCTATTCGGCTAATGCAAACGAGAACGTAAAAACAGCGGTTTGCCGCCATTTGCAGAACAGAACCGTTATTACATATGAAACCGAATGCGGTCTGAAAATAAAGAGAACCATATTCATTATGCCGCAGGAAGAGGGCATGCCCGAAGCGGTTGAGGCTCAGAGAGTTGAAATAGAAAATACGGGGCTTTCCGAAAGAAATTTGAAAATCGTATTTACCGGCATGTTCGGTATTTTCGACCAGCAGGGAGTTGCCGGTGATATTGTTTACGTCAATATAGTTCACGAATCGGGAATTGTGCTTGACGGCGACAGCGTTGCCGCCCTTTCTCCCCATTTTAACCCCCGCTACGGTCAGCGTGCCCGCAGATTTGCCACTCTCTTTGTAAACGGGGAGTATATGGACGAATATTCCTGCGATTACAACGATTTTGTGGGCGGCGGTGACATTCTCCATCCCCAGCACGGGGCTCATCTCTCCTCACATCAGTCAAGAAAATCAGCGCCGTTTTTCGCAATGGCAAAGAATATTACATTAGGCGCAGGAGAGACGGTGTTTGCCGACTCCTATGCAGGAATTGTCAGCGACCCGGAAAACGCCGATGAAAAATTCAAAAAACAGCTTGCTGTCTTTACCGAGAAATATAAGAGCGGAAAGGCTCTTACCGACACTTATGCGGCTGTTGTGGATTTTGTGAACGGATATTCCTCCTATATAGATTTCCGTTCCGACGACAGTATGCTCAATTCCTATATCAGCCGAAATCTGCCTTTTCAGGTGCTCTATCAGTCCTTTGTTACCCGTGCTTTTGCATGGACGCAGAAGGGCGGCAGAATGGTGGGCTTCCGTGAGATACAGGATATGTACGCCTCCATGTACTATATGACCGCCATGGGCAATTCCGCCCTTGCAAAGGATATGATAAAGCAGTGGGCGTGCAACGTGTACGAGGAGGGCTATGCCAACCATAACTTCTATTGGGAAAGCTCAGGCGCCGGCGGCGCATCAGACGACCAGCTGTGGCTTGTTCAGGCTGTATACAGATATGTAATGCTAACCGGTGATATTTCCTTCCTTGACTGCGAATACCCCATTGCAGGAAGCGATAAAAAGAGAAGTCTTTTCGATACAATGCTTGCCGCCGTAACATACAGCGGTTGTATCTCCCTCGGAAAGCACGGACTTCCTCTGCTTGACGGCTGCGACTGGAACGACTGCCTCTGCCTTGACACCGATGCGGTAAACGGTCCCACGAAAATTAAGATGTATAGAGAACAGCTTGAACGCACAGGCGGCGAGTGGGGCGAGCCCATTGAAAACCATTGGTGCGAGAGCGTTATGAATGCGTTTCTTCTGAAGCTGGCATACGACCAGCTTTGCGAGCTGTGCAAAATAAGCGGCAGAAACGATTGGGAAAAGGTTCTTTCCGACAGGTGTAAAACCCTTACAGATAATATTCAGAAGCATGCGTGGAAGGGCGATTTCTTTGCCCGCTGTCTTATAAACAATCCTCAAATGAAGTATGAATATCTGGGCGGTATGGGCGACGGAATGTCCGCAAACCCCGATTTTCCCGGCTCCTACTGGCTTAATTCCTTCTCATGGTCGGTGCTTTCCGGCTGTGCCGACGAGGAGCAGATAAGAGTCATGCTTGATTCTATCGAAAAGTATATAAAGACCCCCTCCGGACTAACACTTACCTCTCCCTGCGCTATGGAGAGAATTTCCCGTACTACGGCACAGGACCATTATTTCAAGGGTGACAGAGAAAACGGCGCGGTGTTCAAGCATGCAACCATGATGGCAACGGCGGCAATGTTCAAGGCGGCAAAAACCGTAAAGGACGAAAAACTGGCTGAAAGACTTTCCCAAACGGGCTTTTGGATGGTAGACCTTGTGGTACCGTATTCCACTCTCAAAACTCCCTTTATAACTAAGGGAAATCCCCGTTTCTGCACTCAGTATAACAACAGCGAAACAAGAGAGAATATAGGCCCCATGCTTTCCGGCACCGCAAGCTGGCTTGCGCTCACTACCTTTGAGTATCTGGGCGTTTCTCACGTGGACGGCGGCATAAATCTTATGCCCATTCTCCCCTTTGAGCTTGAAAAGGCTGAATATACCGTAAGAGCGGACGGCGCTTCCTACGATATAACCGTTACTAAGAATAATGGCTTTGCACGTCCCGGCGAAAACACAAAGTATACCTTTGACGGAATGCCCTGCGGCTCCCTTATCCCCAACCCCAAGGACGGTAAAAGGCATAAGGTTACCGTATCCATGTAATCGGAGAGTTTTTTATGGATTTGAAGGATATCAAACCCGAAATATCCTCGGATAATGAGGATTTTGTGCTGAATGACATTAGCGGTGAAGAAAGCTCTGCCGAACACTCGGAACATAGCAGTGAGCATCATTACAGCAGTCATTCGCACAGTCATCACGGCAGCGGAAAGCACCGTCACAGAAGCTCATCTTCTTCGTCAAAGAAAAAGAGAAGAAATTCCGTAAAGAAAATGTTTTCAAAAATTCCCGCTTCCTCTAAAAAGAGTAAGAAGGCAGGAAGAAAACGGAGCTTAGTAAGGCTTCTCAAACACAAATACCAAAAACTCGGCTCCAAGGACAGAAAGCTGGTTATTGCTGTTTTATGCTTCGCTTCGGTAATAGTGGTGGCACTCACGGCTTTCCTTGTGTTTTTGGCAGTACATACCCATACCTACGGCGAATGGATAGTTGTAGAGGAGCCTACATGCAGTCATGCGGGACTTAAAGAAAGAGAATGCTTTTGCGGGAAAAAACAAGGCGTTCCCTTAACCGTTCCCCATATGAGCGAGTATTCGTATCTGGATACGGGAACGGGCATGGTTATATCAACCTGCTCCGTGTGCAGTGCGGTTGAAAAGAGCCTGCCCGTGTATAAAGACATAGGACTGCCGGTTCTTAACCTTACAGGGGATTTAGCTGACGTTTCAAAAAATGAATATATCAAAATTTACGTGTCCTATTCATACGACGGCGGCGATTTTGAATGTATGGGTAATATTAAGCTTCAGGGCTCAACCTCCACCGGCTTTGAGAAAACAAATTATACCTTAAAGCTGAAGGACGATTTAGGGAATAAGTATAAAACCGAGATGGCAGAGGGTTGGGGAGCTCACAGTAAATATTGCCTGAAAGCAAATTACTGCGATGCGTCACATCTGAGAAACGTAGTAACCGCAAAGCTGTACGGTCAGGCGGTTCACCAAGGAGACAGGAACGACGAATATACCGCCCTTGTAAACGGCGGTGCTATTGACGGTTTTCCTGTTGCCGTATACATAAACGGAGAATTTCACGGACTCTATACCCTGAATATCCCGAAGGATGAGTGGATATTCAATATTAAGGACGCCGATGGCGACAGAAAAGCAGTCCTGTTTTGTGAAAACTGGTCCAATGCCGCCTTCCTTGATGAAAATCTGAACTATGATGTAAAGAGCAGCGGCTTTGAATATACGTATTGCTCCACCGAGGACACAACATGGGCGACCGACAGCTTTAACGAAATGATGAATTTCCTTAAAACAAGCGACGGTGCCGCTTTTGTAAGCGGAGTTGAAAAATACATTAACGTAGATGCGGCGATTGACTCAATGATTGTAACGTACCTTGCAAACGGCAGGGATAATATAGCCAAAAACATTCTCTGGTCAACCTTTGACGGGGTTAAATGGGCTCC
>JAQXKW010000147.1 GCA_029010655.1 Clostridia bacterium
TCCTTACTGACGGTTTTACAAGTCGGGGCGTCTGTAATCTGCTTGACCTCCACTCCCTCCCCTCGGCATCATTATGATGACGAAATAGAGAAACAGGAAATCAAAAAGCCTTCTACATAAATACGAGCAATATCATAAGTAAGGATTGCCACGGGCGGCACTATGCCGTCCTGTGCTGTGACACCGTGGGTGACAGCACAGCACTAATGTCTGTTGCAGATTTGTCTCCTCCCCCTCACCGTTAGTATGCCTTTGAACAACAAAAAAGCGGCAAACGCCGCTTTTTTTGTTATCATATTGTCTTTAGGCAAATTCCTAAATTCAGTCTGCCATGGGAACGACTGCGCCGTCGTACTTGTCGGCGATGAAGTTCTGAACAGTTTCGCTCCGGAGGGCCTCAACAAGTGCAAGAACAGCTTCGTTGTTTTCGTTGCCCTCTTTAACAACAAGAATGTTTGCAAAGGTCTGAGCCGCCTCGGAATCCTTATCCTCAACAGCCAGAGCCTCGGAACCCTTCAGTCCTGCGCCGATGGCGTAGTTGCCGTTAATAACCGCAACAGCTACCTCGTCAAGCATACCGGGGATAAGAGAGGCTTCTATTTCAACGATGTCGAGATTCTTGGGATTTTCAGTAATATCGTTCTTTGTAGCGGTAAGACCTGCGTCAGCCTTCAAAGTGATAAGTCCTTGAGCCGCAAGGAGCTGGAGAGCTCTCGCCTCGTTTGTTGCGTCGTTGGGAACTGCGATCTTTGCGCCGTCCTCAAGTGCGTCAAGAGAAGAAGCGGTACCTGCGTAAATGCCGAGGGGCTCATAGTGAACCTTTGCTACGGAAACAAGATGTGTACCGTTTTCTTCGTTGAACTGATCCAGATAAGGCTTGTGCTGGAAGTAGTTGGCGTCAACGTCTCCGCTCTCGGTGGAGTTGTTGGGGATAACGTAGTCGTCCATTACCTTGATGTCCAGGGTAATGTTTTTTTCGGCAAGTGCCGATTTACATTCCTCAAGGATTTCCGCATGAGGGGTAGAGCTTGCCGCAACAGTCAGCGTAACGTTTTCTGTTTTTTCGCCGTTGCTGTCCGCAGTAGTGTCGGCAGGGTTCTTGCCGCCGCAGGAGGCGAGGCAAAGAACGAGCATAACTGCCGCAAGTGTAAGTGCAATAATTCTTTTCATTGTTTTTCTCCTTTATGTATGTTTTTTACAAATGACTAAATTAATGTCTTATTCTCTTGTCAAGCTTTTTGGCAAGAAAACTGAGACCCTCCTGCATAATCTGAACAAGGATTATGAGAAGAATTGAGGAAATATACATGACCTGAGGCTGAAATCTGTAAAGACCGTACTGAATTGCCAGCTGTCCGAGACCTCCGCCTGCTATAAGATATGTCATGGGGGTGTAGCCCAAAATGGTGGTTGCGGCGATAGCGCCGCCGATTATAAGAGAAGGCTTTGCTTCGGGAAGAAGAACCTTTGTAATAAGCTGAAAATTGTTTGAGCCCATGGAATTCGCCGCCTCAATAACTCCCGGGTCAACCTCCTTTAAGGAGGACTCCACCATTCGAGCCACAAATGGAATGGCGGCGACTACCAAATAGAAAATGAAAGCGTTGTCGCCGATTTTTGTGCCCATAACGATTTTCGATATAGGCTGAATCATTACAAGTAATATAATGAAAGGAATAGACCTTATCATGTTGACGATAAAGCCCAGCACGGCGTTTACGGGCTTGTTGGGGAAAATACTGCCGGAGGAGGTTCCGTAAAGCAGAACTCCAAGGGGAATTCCCACAATATAGGAAATAGAGGTGCTGAGAACAGTGATTTTCAGAGTGGTAAGTATAGCTTCAAGGTAGGTGGAGCCCATGCCGTTTGCGAAAAGATTTTGGAAAAACTCACTCATCGCCGCTCACCTCCTCGAATTTTATTCCCCTGTCGGTCAGATAATTGAATATTCTGGTAACGGAGGACGGGTCGTCGGGAAGCTGTAAAAGCATCTGCCCGTACGCCTTGCCGCTGATATTTTTCGTGTCGGCGCCCAAAATATTCACCGCAGTATGACATTCAAGGGACAGATTTGAAATAACGGGCTCACTTGATTCCTGTCCGTCGAACACCACGCGTATAGTCCGCGAGGACATATTTCTCGTAATTTCATTACCCTGCGGAAGGATAAGCGTTTTTGCCATCTGGGATTTGGGGGAAAGGAATACGTCCCGTACAAGTCCGGTTTCCACAACCGTGCCGCCGTCAAGCACCGCCACCTTGTTGCAGATTTGCTCCACAACCTTCATTTCGTGGGTAATAACAACGATTGTAACCCCCAGCTTTTTGTTTATTTCCTGCAAAAGCTCAAGAATTGAGCGGGTGGTTTTCGGGTCAAGCGCGCTTGTGGCCTCGTCGCAAAGGAGAACCTCAGGGTCGGAGGCAAGGGCGCGGGCAATGGCAACTCTCTGCTTCTGACCGCCGGAAAGCTGAGAAGGGAAGGAGTTCATTCTGTCCTCAAGATCAACGGTTTTCAGAAGCTCCCGCGCTTTTTCGACGGCTGCCTTTTTAGGCGTTCCGATAATCTCCATGGGGTAGCATACGTTGCGAAGCGCCGTTCTCTGCTCCAAAAGATTGAACCCCTGGAATATCATGGACATGGAATGTCTTGTTTTCAAAAGCTCTTTTTTTGAAAGGGAGCTCATATCCACACCCTTAAAAAGGACTTTTCCCGACGTAGGTCTTTCCAAAAGATTAATACATCTCACAAGGGTGGATTTTCCGGCGCCGGAAAGACCGATAATGCCGAAAATATCGCCTTTTTCTATTTTCAGGGACACGTTTCGTACGGCTTCAACGGATCCGGAGACCGTGTCAAAAGCCTTGCATACGTTTTGTAACTCAATCACCGTGCTTTTCCCCCTAAAATTCATTAATTAATAGGTAAATAGTATCATTATTCGGCATATTTGTCAAGGGAAAAACGTGTATTTGTTGATTGCACAATAAAAAATACATGGAAAATGAGCAGGTTTCTTAAGGACAGTTATCTAAAACTAATGAAGTGATATTCTTTGCTTCGCAAAGAGTGATAAGCTTGCCGACGGCAAGCGTGATATTGAAACCTGCGGTTTCAGTGATATTTTATTCGCCTAAAAAACTGCCGTAGGCAATAAAACTATGCGTAGCATAATAAAACTGCTTTAGCAATATCACTCGCCCAAAGGCGAATAAAACTGCCCAAGTGTCCTTTAGGACACTTGGGCAATCTACCGATTTATATAGATTGCGATAAATAAGGAGCTTTTGCGACCCATATGTAAAATGTAAAATATTACCAATTAATTCCCGTTAATTTTGTGCAACTTTAATTTAAGGAAATACTTGCAATAAATGGAAATTTATGGTATCATTCTATTACCAATTAATACCAAAACTACGGGGAGAAAAAACATGGAAAAAATCAAAATACTTATTGCAGATGAAAATTCAGAAACAAGAAAGGCTTGCAGAGAGGCGCTTCTGAGAGCGGGAATAAGGGACATAGACGAAACCTCAAACGGAGAGGAAGCGCTATCCCGAATAGGTCGGACCCACCCGGATATAGTAATAGCTGACGTGTGGCTGTCACGGCTTGACGGTATCGGACTTGTCCGCCAGGCGCAGACGATTGATTACGGACAGGACAAGCCTCCCGCATTTATAATAGCGTCAATGGTAACAAATCAGAACATATTTATAGAGGCGGCGAAGGCGGGCGCCGTGCTGTGCCTGCCCAAGCCCTTGGATTACGGCAGTCTTGCGGACCATATAAGCTCAATATTCAGAGGCAGAGCCGACGGCTCCATAGCCGTGGGCGGAACAAACGTAACTCCTCCCGACATAGAAGCGCAGGTAACAAAGATTATTCATCAGATAGGAGTGCCGGCGCATATAAAAGGGTATCAGTATCTGAGAACGGCAATTCTTATGACAATAAGCGACAGCGAGGTTATAAATTCCGTAACGAAAATTCTGTATCCGTCGGTGGCGAAAAAATATTCCACAACCACCTCCAGAGTGGAAAGGGCAATCCGCCACGCAATCGAGGTCGCATGGGACAGAGGGGACGTGGATACGCTGAATTCATACTTCGGATATACCGTGCAGAATAACAGGGGAAAGCCTACAAATTCGGAGTTCATCGCAATGATAGCGGACAACCTCCGCCTTAAATATAAAATAAGATAATAAGCTTTGAAAAACGACATAAATATAATGTAGAAAAAAGCTCCGCCCCGGAGCTTTTTTCACAAAAGAACCGAAATTCGGCGGGAGTGTGTCTAATATATTAGAACAATAAAAACAAATTGTTAAAAATACGTGGATTTATACAACTTTTTGAAATTCTTTCATAAAATGGGCTTGACATTTTGAAGCCGATATTATATACTTTAGACGTATAGATTTAACTGGAGGTTAAATTATGAAAAAAATTATCTCATTCGTGCTTCTTGCAGCGATGCTGGTAACGCTTATCGTTCCCTCCGCACTTGCTGCAGATCCGTTCACGGCAGTAGCCGCTGACAGCATTGAGGTTATGGAGGGCGGAAAAACCGTAACCACCGGCCTTAAGCTTGCAGCGAACTCCGGCAACCTTGAGGCGTTCGGCGGAGTTATTTTCTGGAAGGCCGATGCAGGCGTTGCAGACGTAGCTTTGACTATCGACGAGGCAGTGTTTAACGCAAGCAATACCGGGCTCGGTTCTATCGTTCTCGGTAACAACAGAAACGTTAAGAACGACCTTGAACCCTTCGGCGCAAACACCGCTGATTATATGGCTTGCAAGCTTGACATGGAGGCAATTGCAGCTCTCAACGAAACCGGAAAGGTAGCTGACATTACCTTTACCTTTGAGAACGCAACCGTTAAGGGTCAGACCTTTACTTTCTCCATCGTTACTACCTATGCAAACGAGGAGGATCCTGTAAGCGAGGATAAGGCTGACGCAACCATCACCGTTCTTGAGGATCCCAATCTCGGTAAGTACTCAGAGCCTACCTTGTTCGTAGTTCCCGAAGCTGAAACTATCGTTCCCGGAGCTACCACCCTTAAGGTAGACGTAAGAATTGATGCTAACCCCGGCATGTGGGGCGGTCTGTATGTTCTCACCTATCCCGAGAGCTGGACTCTTGCATCCGACAC
>JAQXKW010000148.1 GCA_029010655.1 Clostridia bacterium
TTACGGACGCTTCTTTAATTTTTTGCAATACTGCCATCATACTGTCTCCGCTCTGCCGCCCTGCGGCAGTTTTTTTAATAGTTTTCCCCTTCGGGATAGGTAAAGCCCTTTAACCTCTGACTATGTTTTTAAAATGGGGCACGCTTCGGAGCTTTGAAATGACAGACTCCAGGTGCGATGTGTCCTTGCAGGCAAATTTCAGGCTTATAATATTATCCCCGTTGGGTCGCTTTGTGGTATTTATCTGAAGAATTGATACTCTCATTTCGGCAAGGGCGGTTGACACGCCTGCGATAATTCCTATATTATCGTCCACAAACACGTGCACCATTGCCTCAAACAGGTTATTGTTTCCGCTCTGCTTAATATCCGCCATATCCCACTCGGCTCTTATCCAGCGATGGAAAAACTCGTCGGTTTTCATGCCGTTTACCACATTGGGGCAGTCTCTCTTATGAATGGAAACCCCGTAGCCCTTTGTAATAAAGCCGATAATTGAGTCTCCCGGCAGGGGGTTACAGCACTTGGCAAACTTAACGGCACAGCCGTGCTGTCCGTCCACAATAACACCGCCGGACTTGCCCTTTACGGGGGAGGACACGGTCTTTACGTCCTCCGCCTCGATTACCTTCGGAGGCTCCTCCTCGGGCTTTACAACTCTTTCAACCTCGTCCTTCAGCTTGGGGACGATTTTTGAGACCATCATACCGCCGTAGCCGATTATATTGCACAAATCGTCGGCGGTGTTCATGCCCACACGGTGCGCCACGTTGGTGATTATCTCCGTCCTTTGGGCTTCGGTGGTTTTCTTTGCTATTTTTGCAATCTCACGGTCTATGTCAGAGCGTCCGATTACGATATTCTCCGCTCTTTTCTCCCTTTTGAACCACTGGCGGATTTTGCTTCTCGCCTCGCCCGTGCGGACTATTTTCATCCAGTCACGGCTGGGCCCTTTTGACGACGCCGACGTAATAATCTCCACGATTTCGCCGTTCTGGGGGCATTTGTCTATGGGCGAAATCATGCCGTTTATTTTTGCGCCCACCATTTTATTGCCCACGGCGGAGTGAATGGCGTACGCAAAGTCGATAAGGGTTGAGCCCTGCGGCAGGGCGATTACGTCGCCCTTGGGGGTGAACACAAAGGTCTCGTCATGGAAAATATCTATTTTCAGGGAGTGCATGAAATCGTCCGGATCGATATTTTCGCTTTCCGAATCAACCAGCTTTGACACCCATTCCAGCTTTCTGTCGATGTCCTCCTTGCTCTGTGCGCCGGACTTATATTTCCAGTGCGCCGCAATACCGTACTCGGCAACATGGTGCATCTCACGGGTTCTTATCTGCACCTCAAAGGGAATTCCCTGTCTGCCGATAACGGTGGTATGGAGGGACTGGTACATATTGGGCTTAGGGGTTGAAATATAGTCCTTGAAGCGTCCGGGGACGCTTTTATACATTTCATGGACGATACCCAGCGCCGTATAGCACTCCAGCTCCGTTTCCACAATAATACGGAGGGCGTAGAAATCGTATATTTCGTCAAATTCCTTTGACTGGTTATACATTTTACGGTATATACTGTAAACGGTTTTAACACGCCCCTCAAGAGTGTACTTAATATTATTTTTATCAAGCTCCTCCGCAACTCTGTGCCTTACGTTATCGATAAAATCCCTGTTCTGACCGTATTTTTCCTCAATATGCTTTGTGACCTCCGCATAGCCTATGGGGTCAAGGTATCTGAGAGCTAAGTTTTCAAGCTCCTGCTTCATTCTCTGCATACCGAGACGGTGAGCCAGCGGCGCATAAACGTGCATGGTTTCAAGAGCCGTTGTTCTTCGCTTTGCCTCAGGCTTTGCGTCAAGAGTCCGCATATTGTGAAGTCTGTCGCAGAGCTTTATAAATATTACTCTTATATCCTTTGACATGGCAAGAAGCATTTTTCGGATATTCTCCATTTGAGCTTCTTCCTTGTCAACGATATTAATATCCACCATTTTCGTCAGCCCCTCCACAAGGGTGGCAACATCGGGACCGAACTTTTTCTCAATGGTTTCTATATTTGTTTTGTCGGAGCAGTCCTCCACCGTGTCGTGCAGAAAGGCGGCGCAGACGGAGTCTGTGTCAAGCCCCAGGGCGGCGACTATCTCCGCCACGCAGATGGGGTGGATAATATACGGCTCACCGCTTGCTCTGAACTGACCCTCGTGCAGGTCTGCCGCATACAAATATGAGGTTTTTACTTTATCAATGTCGTATTTTTTCCCGCTTGCCTCAAGCATACTGAGCAAATTTTTTATAGACTCAAGGCGGGGATCATTTTCGCTGTATTCCTGCAAAACGGTTTCCTTCCCTATTAATAATTCCTGTTAAACAGTGCTTTCAGCCTTCTCAGGATATTTGATTTATCCAGATCGGCTTTATTTTTTACGTACACGTACTTAAACCTGTACGTTTCCGTCTCCGGCTCCGTCTCGTCGATGCTGAGAATATTAAGCTCCTGGAATGAACGGATTATGTATTTGAGCTTTACATATCTCATGGGACAGCCCGCATTTTCAAGGAGCTTTGAAAGAGTTCTTATGCTGAAGGTACTGCCCTCGCTGTCCTTTCCCGGCTCCTGGTCTCTGCGGTGCAGTTCCTTTTCAATCAGCTTATAAACCGCTACAAAATCCCTTCTTGCGGGGACGATTGTTGCCGCCTCCTCCGAGGTTACGGACTGGGGATTGAATTTTCCCTCGTTTATGTCCGCATACAGGCGGCGTTCCGCCTCCTCGTATTCTCTCGCCTTTTCCGACAGTCTTAAATCCTTGACTACAAACTGGACGCATTTCGCCTCCGGGTGATACTCGTTTATATCAAGATTGAACATAACGTCAACGCTGTCTTTTTCAAATATATCAAGCTCCGCCGGAGTTCTTCTGAAATACATGGCAGTAACCACAAGGCTTCCCCGTGAAAGGATAAGCTTCGTATGCTTCCCTCCGCCCACGGAGGTGACAGACGAAACGGTCATATCGAACATGACGAAAACGGGAACGGGGTTTGACACGCCGTAGGGCTCCAGCTTATAAAGCTCTGCCGCCTGGGTCATTGTTACGTCCTCTGGCACAAGCTCGCATTCCGCTTCAACCGCCGCCACGGGCTGTGCTGAATCAAAGCACCCTCTGGCATAATCGTTTATTCTCTGCTTAAACTCCCGAAGCCTTCCTCTCTCAATGGAAAGTCCCGCCGCAAGCTCGTGACCGCCGTATTTTATAAGAAGGTCGCCGCAATGGGTCAGCGCGTCCACAAGGTTCATGCCCTTTATGCTTCTGCCGCTTCCCTTTCCTATGTCGGTGTCGCTTTCCTCGGTTTCTCCGCTTCCGTCGCCCACGTCATCAAAGGAAATGAGAATACAGGGGCGGGAATACTTCTCCGTTATTCTTGACGCCACGATACCTATTATGCCGTGATGCCATGATTCATCGGACAGAACGATAACGGGGTCATTCTCGAAATCATGCTCGGCGTCTATCTTTTCAAACGCCTGCTCGATTATCTTGTTTTCTTCTATCTGCCGCTGTTTGTTTATTTCGCAAAGCTCATGCGCCAGCTCCGACGCTCTTGCCTCGTCCTCGGACAAAAACAAATCAACGGCGATTGACGCACTGCGTATTCTTCCCGCCGCATTTATACGGGGGGCGACAGTATATCCGATAAAGCCGGAGGTTATCTTTCTTTTCTGCGGGGTTTTCGTCTCCCCCGTTGCCGCAGAAAGCAGGGCTTTAAGCGAAACTCTGGGGGAATTTTCGATTATTCTCAATCCCCTCTCCACAATAAGCCTGTTTTCGTCTCTCAGGGGCATTACGTCGGCAACCGTGCCGATTGCCACAAGGTCTATATACTTATCCGAAACCCTTTTAATACATTCGTACATGCCGTCCCCGGGAAAACGGAGCATTTCAAGGGCGGATATGAGCTTATAGACAACGCCCACGCCTGCCAGCTCCTTAAAGGGATAGGGGCAGTCCGGCTGTTTGGGATTGACTACCGCAAAGGCATGGGGCAGCTCGTTATGGCACTCATGGTGGTCCGTAACGATAAGCTCCATTCCAAGCTCTCCGATAATTCCCGCCTCCTCAAAGGAGGTAATGCCCGTGTCAACCGTTATTATAAGCCCGCAGCCCTCGGAGGCAAGCTTTTTAAGGGAGGTCTCCGACATTCCGTACCCTTCTCCCAGGCGGGAGGGAATATAATATCCCACATTTGCGCCCATGCTTTCAAGGTACATGTAGAGAATTGACACGGAGGTTACTCCGTCCACGTCATAGTCTCCGTAAATAACGATTTTTTTGCCCTTTTCGGCGGTTTCCAGTATGTGCCGTCCCGCTTTTTCCATGTCCTTCATCAGGAACGGGTCGTGAAGCTGTTCCGTTTTTTTCATCAGAAAATCCGACGCCGTTTCAACACTTTCACAGCCTCTGTTGTAGAGAAGCTGAGCCGTGGGTCGGCAAAGCCCCAGCTTCTCCGAAATCTCTCTGACTGCCGCACTCTTCTCTGTATCAAGGTGAGAAGCCTTCACCAGCCATTTTCCGTTTTTTCTTGGTGACATCTTTATATAAATCCTTTATAATAATAATCCTCTTTATACGGCGTCCTCGGCGAACACCTTCCCCCGAAAAGGGGAAGGTGTTTTTCAGTTATCCGAAAAACGCTCCGGTACGGTCTGTGCCGCTTTGCTTCGATTTCAGGGGAAGTGTTTTAACAATCGTCCGAAAATCTTTCCAGTATGGCCTCCGCCACTCTGATGCCGTCTACCGCCGCGCTAGTTATGCCGCCGGCGTAGCCCGCACCCTCGCCGCAGGGGTATACAAGCTCATACCCCACAGCGCACAGTCTTTCGTCTCTCAGTATTCTGAGAGGTGCGCTTGTTCTGGTTTCAATGCCCGTCAATGGGGCGTCGGGGGTATCAAACCCCTTTATTTTTCTGCCGAAAGCGGCAAAGCCCGTTTTCAGCATGGAGGTTACAAACGGAGGAAGTATTTTTCCCAAATCCGCCGCTCTGACCTTTGAATTCATGTAAGTGGGGGCTATTCTTTCGTTAAATCCGCCCTCTTTTCCCAAATAAAAGTTTCCTACCGACTGACAGGGGGCAAAATAGTTTCCGCCGCCGGCTCTGAACGCCGCCCGTTCAAGGGTGCGCTGAAATTCCACCGCCGCTTTCGGGTCGTTACCGAAGTCCGACGGCAGTACGGACACCGCTACTGCGGCGTTTGCGTTTTTTCCGTCTCTTGCATGACAGCTCATGCCGTTTGTAACTACGCCGCCCTCCTCGGACGCCGCCGCTACAACCTCTCCGCCGGGGCACATACAAAATGTATATACGCCTCTGTCTCCCTCTCTGTGAGACAGGGCGTACTCTGCATGTCCCAGCTTTTCCCAAATAGCCTCGTCTCCGTACATGGCACGGTCAAGCTCTCTTTGCAAATGCTCTATGCGGACCCCCACGGAAAAGGGCTTCGCCTCTATTGCAAAGCCGTCCGCAAGGAGTCTCTCATACAAATCTCTGGCGGAGTGTCCCGGAGCAAGCACGGCACAGCCGCAGCTCTCCCACTCTCCGTTTATCATCACTTGCCGGTCTTTTATTTTTTCGACCTTGGTCTTATATCTTATCTCGCCGCCCAGTCTTTCTATTTCCCGTGCGGCGTTTTCCACCACGCATCTGAGCACGTCCGTTCCCACATGGGGCTTTGCACGCCACATTATATCGTCGGGCGCACCAAGTCTATTAAGGGCTTCAAGCACATATGCCGTCCGCCTGTCGCCTATTCTTGTTACAAGCTTTCCGTCGGAAAAGGTTCCGGCGCCTCCGGCGCCGAACTGGATATTGGTATCTATATCAAGCCTTCCCGTTTTGTAAAAGCTCTCCACAGCCGCCGTTCTCTCGGCAATGCTTCCGCCTCTCTCTATAACCACGGGTCTCATGCCGTTTCGGGCAAGCACCAAAGCGCAGAACATTCCCGCAGGACCGAACCCCACAATATAGGGGCGTCCGTCCATTTTTTCGTGTCCCCGTTTTACGGCGCTTTCTTCCTCTGCGAAATACCTGACGCCGGAAACCTTCGGCAGCTTTTCCGCCGCTTCGCCGCTTTCGGCGCAGACAGAGCAAACAAAAGCTATACTGTCCTTTTTTCTTGCGTCCACCGACTTTTTGCGAAGTCTCAGGGTGCTTTTTTCGTAAGGAATACGGTGCTTTTTAAGAATTCTTTCCGCCGCCGCAAGGGCGTCGCCGTCGTTTCCCGAAACGGGGATTTTCAGGTTATCAACCAGTACCGTTGTTTTCATCAGCCGATAAGCACCTGCACGTTATAGGTTCCCAGCTCATAAACCACGCCGTTCACCTTTGTAAAGGTGACCTCTGCGTTAGGATATATCATTCCGGGGGAGCTTCCGCTTTCGTAGCCGTTAAGGTCAACCGTAAGGGACACGTTATCCGCGCTTATCCCCTTGATTGCCTCCATTTCTCCGATAAGGTCTACCGCCAGAGCGTTTGTCATTACTTCATACTTAATGTTGCCCGCGTTTTTGACCGTAATGTTTTTAACGGTCAGAGACCTTCGAACTAAATCCTTGAACTTCACGTTCACGTCGGCGGTTGTGGGCTGACCCGACACGGGATATACTCCGTCGGGGAGCGTTATATCCACCGAAAGCTTTGTATCCTCCCTCAGGGTTTTTTCGTTAAGGGTGGTGACGGATATTTCCTTTAAGCTTTCCACAACGGATTTATCTCCCTTAACCGTAATGGTTTTCGGCTCAACGGTGATTTCCGTATTATCGGCGTTATAGTAGCCGTATTTGCAGTCGGCACGGAGCGTTACCTCCTTGAAGGTATAAACGGGCACCGTTACCTTTGCCGTGTTCTGCGAGAGCTTTATATATCTGTTTTCAATGGTGTTGTCGGCGGAGTCGCACAAAATTACGGTTCCGTCCGTTGTAAAGGATTCCGTAAGGTTTCTGTCCGCCATGTTTACGTCAACAAGAGCGTAGCTTATATCCCGAAGCACCGTTTCAGCCCCCGTAACGGTAACAGTATCCGTATCGCAGCTTATTTCTCCCAGCTCATACCCTGAGGGCACCTGATAGGAGGACAGCTTTGTTTGCAGGGAAAGGTTTACCGAGGTTCTTCTGTCAATAAACAGCTTCAGCTCCGTTACCGATGACTGGGTAAAGGTAAGCCCGGAGGGAACGTCGAAATTAAGGTTCAGGGTATATGAACCCGCCTCCGTAATTCCCGACACGTCGGCAGTTACTGTTATATCGTTCACGGAATTTTTGGCAATAACGCTTTTCTGACCTTTAACGGTTACGTCCACCACCGTATCCTGACCGCTGAAAACGGAGAGGTTCTTGGAATCAAGCTCCGAAAGCCCCGTTATGGTGACGGGCACATCCTCAAAGGTTTCCTGGTGGTCGGGGCTGTCAACCTCCATAACATATATCCAGATAATAAAGGCAACCAAAACGCACGCCGCTTTGGGAATAATATTATGTCTTTTTACAAAGGAGTCTTTCTTTTCAGTCTTCACTTTCACGCTCCTCCTTTCCGCTGTTTTTTGAAGAAGGGCTTCTTCTCCTTCTGACCTTCTGATTGTCGGAAGTATGAATAAGCAGGGAGGTAAGCTCCGCCCTTAAAGTGTCGGGATTATAGCCTCTCCTAAGCTCGCCGTCAACCGCAACAGACACAATTCCCGTTTCCTCGGACACTACGATTACAACGGCGTCGCAGCTCTCGCTGAGACCGAGAGCGGCACGGTGGCGGGTGCCCAGATCTCTGTTAATATCGTTCTGATTTGACAGAGGGAGAAGGCAGCCTGCGGAATGAATTCTGCCTTTGCTGATAAGTACTGCGCCGTCGTGCAAAGGCGCCTTGTTGAAAAATATGTTCCGAAGCAAAAATGAGCCGGTCTGAGCGTCAATCACGGTGCCTGTCGCCGCAATTTCCCCAAGCTTTGTATTTCTCTCGAAAACGATCAGCGCACCTGTTTTTGAAGCGGCAAGCTCGCCTACCGCTATAACGGTTTCACGGATGGCAAGGAGCATTGTTTCCCCGTTTTTATCCGAAATATTCATAATTCCTTTAATAGAGCCCGCTCCCATTTTTTCAAGGGCGCTTCTCAGCTCCGGCTGGAAAAGGATAAGCAGGGCAACGATACCCACCTGGAATATGTTCTGGAAAATATACTGCATTGTCCTCATGCCGAAAAGCTCGCACAGCACAAGCACCAGTATAAACATGATGACGCCTGTGGC
>JAQXKW010000149.1 GCA_029010655.1 Clostridia bacterium
GGAAAGGGACGGCTTTTCCTGGTCTTCCCCTTGGAATTAACGGAAAAATACGAAAATTTCGACAAAAATCCTCTCTGTGTGCGCTTTTCTATTTGAAAGTGTCGCAGAGGGGTTTTTATAATAAAATAAAGTTGACAAAAAAGGTGTGCGGGGGTATAATATAGGGTACGAAATTATTGAATGGAGCAAACGCTGTGGCAAAACCGGTAATAATAACCTTTGCAAATCAGAAGGGCGGCGTTGGGAAAACCACCTCCGCCGTAAATATAGCCGCCTGTGCAGGGGCGCTGGGTTACAGAGTCCTTCTCTGCGACCTTGACCCTCAGGGAAATTCCACAAGCGGCGTGGGCGTAAACAAAAAAGGGCTTCGGGGCTCTACATATTCGGCGCTTCTCGGCATGTCCACCCCCGGTGCGGCAGTTGTGAAAACCCCCTATAAGAACCTTTCCGTTAAGCCGTCCACCATCGATTTGGCAGGTGCGGAAATAGAGCTTCTTGACGTGCCCCACAGAGAATACGCCATGAAATACGTGCTGGACGGGGTTAAGGACGATTTTGACTTTGTTTTCATTGACTGTCCTCCGTCGCTGGGTATGCTTACGGTAAACGCACTTTCCTGCTCCGACGGGGTTGTTATCCCCATGCAGTGCGAGTATTATTCCCTTGAGGGACTGACCCAGCTCATGATTTCAATAAAAAAAGTTAAACAGCTTTATAACCCGAACCTGACTATTACGGGCATACTTGTAACCATGTATAACGGCAGGCTTAATCTTTCGGCGCAGGTGCTTGACGAGGTGAAAAAATACTATTCGGATAAGCTGTTCCGCACGCCCATAACCCGAAACGTAAAGCTGTCCGAGGCTCCCAGCTTCGGCGAGCCCATATATTATCACGATAAGTATTCAAAGGGCTCCCTTGCATATACGGAGGTTACAAAGGAGCTTATTTCGAGAGTTATGTAAGCTCCCCCGAAAAAGGTGAATATACGGCTTTCAAACCCTATAAAATATAAAGGAAAATTAAAATATGGCAAAGAAAAACGCACTGGGAAGAGGTCTTGATACGATTTTTTCGGACAATACCCCGGACGCTTCCCCCGGAGGAATAAGCTCTCTGAGAATTTCGGACGTAGAGCCTAAGGCCGATCAGCCCAGACAGGATTTTGATACGCAGGCCTTGGAGGCGCTGGCTGATTCTATTTTACAGAACGGAGTTTTGCAGCCTATTCTCGTCCGTGAGAGCGGCGGCGGGCTTTATCAGATAATCGCAGGCGAGCGCCGTTGGAGAGCGTCAAAAATGGCGGGGCTTACGGAAATTCCCGCAATAATAATGGAGGCAGATGAGCTGAAAACCGCTCAGCTTGCCCTGATTGAGAATATACAGAGAGAGGATCTTAATCCCGTTGAAGAAGCGGAGGCATACCGCACTCTCATGACTTCCTTTGACCTGACTCAGGAGGAGGTTGCGTCAAAGGTTGGAAAATCAAGAAGTGCCGTGGCAAACTCCATGAGACTTTTAGAGCTTCCCGAAGCCGTTGCAAAATATCTCAGGGACGGAATTTTGTCCGCAGGACATTGCAGAGCGCTTTTGGGGCTCCGAAACAAGGAAATGATAGGCGAGATAGCCGACCGTGCGGTTCAAAAAAGCCTTTCCGTCAGAGAAACGGAAAAGGCGGTGAAGGACGCAAACAAGGAAAAAAAGGAAGCAAAAGAGACGTCCGACGCACTTTCCGTAAATTACGTGGCGGAGCTTGAAAGAAAGGTTACAGGCTCCTGCGGCAGATACTGCAAGATAAACAGCCGCGGCAAAAGAAAAACCGTCACCGTAGAATACACCGGCGACGGCGACCTTGAAACGCTTCTTTCCGCAATCTGCGGCAAGGATATTACAGAGGAATAATTTATAAGTCAAAAAGACTTGAAGGAGATATAAAATGCTTGATATCAAACTGATAAGAGAAAATCCCGATGACGTTGTGGCACGTCTTGCCGCAAAGGGTAAGGACGCCGCAGAGGACATTAAAAAAATTCTTGAGCTGGATGAACGCCGCCGTGCCATGATAGCCGAAAACGAGGCGAAAAAGGCAGAGCAGAACAAGCAGTCCAAAATGATTCCTCAGCTGAAAAAAGAGGGTAAGGACACAGCCCCCGTTTTTGCGGCTATGAAGGAAATGTCCGAGGCAATAAAGAAAAACGATGCAGAGCTTTCAAAAATCGAGGAAGAATATAATAACTTAATGCTGGGTCTGCCCAACCTTCCCGACAGAGACTTAAAGCCGGGAGGAAAGGAAAACAACGAGCCTATCCGCTATTTCGGCGAGCCTCACAAGTTCGACTTTGAGCCGAAAAACCACGTTGATCTTTGCACCGATTTGGGGCTTATCGACTATAAGAGAGGCGCAAAGCTCTCCGGCAACGGCTTCTGGCTTTACAGAGGAATGGGCTCCCGCCTTGAATGGGCGCTTCTCAATTACTTTATAGACACTCATATCGGCGACGGCTACGAGCTGGTGCTGGTTCCCCATATGTTAGGGTACGAATGCGGACTTACCGCAGGTCAGTTCCCCAAGTTCCGTGACGAGGTTTATTGGCTTGAGGCCGCAGAGGATGAGCGCCGCCGCTTTATGCTTCCCACGGCGGAAACGGCACTTGTTTCTCTCCACCGTGACGAGATATTGACAGAGGCGGATCTCCCCCGCAAGTATATTTCCTATACCCCCTGCTTCAGACGTGAGGCGGGCTCTTACAGAGCGGACGAAAGAGGAATGGTAAGAGGACATCAGTTCAATAAGGTGGAAATGGTGCAGTACACCCTTCCCGAAAAGTCCGACGAAGCCTTTGAGGAACTTGTAACCAAGGCGGAAAACCTCGTAAAGGGGCTGGGCTTCCATTTCCGTACAGTAAAGCTGGCGGCGGCAGACTGCTCCGCCTCCATGGCAAGAACCTACGATATTGAAATTCATATTCCTTCCATGAACGGATATAAAGAGGTTTCCTCCGTCTCCAACGCAAGAGACTATCAGGCGCGCAGGGGTTCAATCAGATTCCGCAGAGAGGGCTCTAACAAAACCGAATTCTGCCACACCCTTAACGGCTCAGGCCTTGCAACAAGCCGTATTTTCCCCGCTCTGGTAGAGCAGAATCAGAACGCAGACGGCTCTATCAACGTGCCCGATGTGCTCAGAAAATATGTGGGCGTGGACGTATTGAGAAAAGAAGATAAATAATGACATTTCTGTACGTTAATTTTTCCGAGGGCAATTCCTTTATAACCGTTACCGCCGCAGTGTGGGCGCTTATCGGCGGAATTATTGCGGGAAGCGTAATTTCCCTGTATTCCAAGGCGTATCTGGGAAGACTTGTCCGCAGGCTTATTAAAAAAGAAGCCTGCGGGGAGGAAAGCGCTGTCACCCTTGAAAGCCTCGGAGTGGGGGCCTCACCGCTTATGAGATATTCTCTCAGGGACAATTCCCCCTTGAGAAAGCATGTTTTCATAGCAAACGGTGAGGAATGCTCCCTTTCTGACACTTCTCCGTCTTTCGTGAAAAAGGTAAGGAAATTTTTCACCGGAAGCACCGAGCGGGACGCAAGATACGATCTTTCCAAGGCACTTTTGTACGTTCCCGCGGATAAAAAATACGAAGCGGAAGTAAAATACGAAAACAAGGGAAATCCCTTTATAATTGTTCCCGTAGCCATAGTGCTGCTCGGAGCGCTTACAGCTCTTGCTCTTTTCGGCGTTCCGAAGCTTATGGAAATGCTGGACTCCCTTATTACCACCTTCAAAAATCTCTGAAGAAAGGCTGAAACGTCATGGCGAAAAACGGTGATATAAAACCGAGAAAAATGAAATACCGTGTGTCGGCAAAGTCAAACGTAATAATGATATGCGTCTGCGCAGTTATTTCCGTCGCCGTGATACTGGGTGCCTTGTACCTGTGCGGCATAAGATACGTAAGATACAGCTTTAAGGACGGCTTTTCTGTAAAATTCGTGGGTGTTACGGACTTTTCCGGCTACCCCAAAAAGGGCAAAATATCGTACAGCGGCGCAGATGAAGTGGAGGGGCTTACCGCCACTATAAACTCCGAAAACGGCACTATCGAATACTCCAACGGAGACGTGTACGAGGGCGAAATGAGCGATTTGGT
>JAQXKW010000150.1 GCA_029010655.1 Clostridia bacterium
GCCATCGTTGTTCTCGCCGAGAGCCTCGGTCAGCGCCTTGGAAAACTGGTCGGCACAGGAGGTGTTTTTATATCCGCAGGTGTTGCCCCTGAGAATTTCCGCAATTTTTGCGGCGTCCTCACCCTCGCAAAGCTTTGATACTGCTTTCAGGTTTCCGTTGCACCCGTTTTTGAACGCCACGTTGTGTATTCTTCCGTCCTCAAGGTCGAAGCTGACCTCCGTGGCGCAGGTACCCTTCATTTTGTACGTATATCTCATTTTAATCTCCGTTCCGCCGCCCTGCGGCGGCACAAATTGTTTTGAAATTCTCCTGTGTTTCCGAAGGAAGGAGAATTTGGGCGTGAAATAACCGCACGAAGGACTCGGGTTAACGTAATTTTCACGCTATTTTCCTTCTTTTTCACTTGTCCCCTTTTTCGTCGCCGTCCTCCTCCTGCTGTGCATCGGGCAGGGGCGTGTTCAAATCTACGGAAAGGTCGGCGCCGGTAATCCTTACATACGCCGTCTCCCCGTCCCCTTCGTTTTCTTTTTCGGGGGTGTATTTATAGGTGTCTATATAGTCTGCACAGCCGTCAATAACAAGCTTTCCCACGGAATTAACCTCTACGGAAAACTCCCCGTCCTCAAGGGGCGAATATTCAAGGGCGGCGCTTCCCGTTCTTATTACCACGTCGCAGTTTTTCGCTTTTATGTTCTCCGCCGTAAGAACTGCTGTCTGAGATTTCACGCTGACGGTTTGGGCGCTGACGTTTTCCATTGATACCGTTGACGAGGACGTCCCCGCCGTGCTGACGCTCACCGCCGACGTGGTAGACACGCCGCTTACGGTTACGCTTCCGCTTCCCACGCTGATATTATAGTCGGTGGGGGTGTCAAGGTTTGTAACGGTGACCTTTCCGCTTTCAACGGTCAGGTCAAACGCCTTAACCTTAACATCCTCTGCAAGATACACATTGATAATCCCGCCGTTTGCGTCGCCGCCCGAGCGGATAAGATAACGGAGCCCCTTAAAGGTAAAGCCGCTTTCCCAAAACCTGAGGGCTGAGGAAACGTCGGGGCTTTCCCTGAAGGTTACCATGGCGTTGCTGCTTGTAAAGGTGCTGAGATTTTCGTTGAAATTTATAACCTCAATATATGACCTTTCCGCTTTGCCGATAATATTTATCTGAGCCTTTACCGCATTAAAATTAACTCTGCCTATATCGGAGTCTCCGAAATAGTATGTATAGCATCTGCCCTGCTCCGTATTTTCGGGAAAAATCTGCTCTCCTGCGGCAGAGCCTACCGCCGCCCCCGCAAGGCACAGTATTATGCCGAGAAAAACTACTGCGGCAGAGGTAATAAGAAATACCTTTGTTCTTCTTTTCACAGTCTGTTGCACTCCTCTCTGAAGCGCTCCGTCAGATGTCCTATACGGCGGAGAACCACTCCCCAAAACGCCAGAACCTCCTTTAAGAGATACGGAAGGGTTTTTGCGGCAAAGCCGTATGTTAAGAAAGACAGCACCATAGTTACTCCGATACACGCCACGCCGATGCCCATTTCATAAAGACCCGTGCCCGTATAGCCGCCGAAAATCTTGACCGCTCCGTAAATAAGTCCCACGAAAAAGCCCGCTCCGCCTGCGGCAACCTCCGCAAGCACCAAAGCAAAGGTAAGCGTAATAAATGCGCATATGGCGCACACGGACAAAACGAACAGCACGGCTAAAACCGCCGCCGACGCAAGCGTCAAAGGTGAGGTCAGCACCGCCGCACACCAAAAAATGGCGTTCCCTCTGGGGGTCATAACCGTTTTTTCCTTAATTGCGCTGTCGTCCCCGAGAATTATTTCCTGCGGCTCCTCCGCCGCCGTTTTTACGGGAAGAATCGTGTTTCGGGTGTCTCCCATAGACCCCTCCGGCACGGGGGCAGGCTTTGACACGTCAAAGGTTCTGGTCACCCCGGGCATCTCTCCCGTAACGGCGCCTGACGGAGAAGGGGTTGTGACGGTTCTTGTTTTTGTGAGACTGTCGGCGGAGGTGTCCGCGTCTGCGCCCTCAGTCCCGGCAAAAGAGCGGCTCGCTCCCTTTTCCTGCCTCAGTACAGAGCGCTCCTTTGCAAGGTTTTTCTTTTTTATTATGTCGGCGAGACTTTCCGTAAGATCGGCAAAGTCGTCGGGGGATTTATACTCCGTAATTTCTCTCAGATCGTCTTCAGTCAGAGTTTTGGCAAGGGTTAAAACGTGGCTGACAGCGTCTTCCTTGCTTATGCCCCTGTCCATCAGCGACGCCGCAAGATTTGCGGAAAAGTCTTTAACCGTCATTGAGCGCTCCTTTCTGAAATACTGTGAGAAATGTATGGATTTTCGTCTTAAATTATGATATACTTCTATTACAATACTATATTAGCAAAATACGGGAGATTTTTCAATATGAGAATGAGAAAAAAACGCAGATGCGCCGAAAGAATGACCGCATTATCCGCACTTTTTACCGACGCCGACAATTTTTCGCAGGACGTTTTTTCAGAGAATCTCCCGCTTCGCATGGAGATAGGGTGCGGAAAAGGCGATTTTATATGCGCTCTTTCAAAAAAAGAGCCGCAGTATAACTATATTGCCGTTGAAAAGGTTGAGGATGTGGCAGTTGTGGCGGCAGAAAAATACGCCCGTACCCGAGGTCTCGGCGACCTTGACGGACACGGGGCGTGGAAAGCGCCTGACGGAAGCGTTTATAACGGGGTGCGCTGGGAAATACCCGCCGAAATGCGGGGAAACGTGCGGTTTATGCGCTGTGACGCATCGCATATTTCCGAATACTTCCCCGAGGGCTCCTTTGACGCAATTTATGCAAATTTCAGCGATCCGTGGCCGAAAAAGGGCTATCAAAACCGCCGTCTCACCCACCCGGATTTCTTAAAGCAGTACATATATCTGCTGAAATCGGGCGGAAAATTCGTTTTCAAAACCGACAACAGGGACCTTTTCGATTTCTCTCTTGAGTCCCTTCAGGGCGAGAGCGCTTTTGAAATCACCTTTGTCAGCCGTGACCTGCATAAAAGCGAGCGCGCCGCCGAAAACATTATGACGGAATACGAGCGGAATTTCTCGGAAAAGGGAGTTCCCATAAACTGCGTTGAGGCGCACAAAAAATAAGCGTTACCTGCGGTTTTGCGCCGGAATGGTACAGATAAACCTTTCAAGCGCCGTATATCCGGGGACAGAGCCTTTCATTTTCAGGTCGGCCTCACGGCATCTGCCCAAGGTCGCCGTAAGCTGACGGGGGTTTGCGTTCCGCACGGAATTCATAAAAAGCCCCGCTCTGTACTCGTGCATTTTCATTTTTTCGGAGATTTCCTTTTTGTCCGCTCCGTCTTCCATAAGACAACAGACCGTGAGCATATCGCAAAGAGACTTTGCTACCATGCCCATAACCGCCAAGGGTTCTTCCCTTGCCGCTTTACAGCGGTGAAGGGCTTTTAGTGCTTTTCGCCTGTCTCCGTTCATAACGGCGTTTGCCATGGCGAAGGCCTCGTCCTCCTCGTTTACCTCGGAAACGAGCTTTACCGTCTCCCCGTCGATTTCCGTCATGGAATTGGCGAGGGCGTACGCCGCCAGCTTATCAAGCTCGCCCGACAGGGCGAACATGGAGCTTCCGCTTCTCATAACCAGTGCTTCTGCGGCGTCGGGGCTCAGCGTTATTCCGTCCTTACCAAGTCTTCGCCCCATCCATTTTCTAAGCTCTCCCGGCTTCATGCGGCACATATCCACCGGTTTGCAAAGGGCGGAGAGCTTTCTGTATAGGGCGGAGGGCTTTCCCTTTTCCGGTCTGCCCGGGTCAAAGCCGTCGGGGGGAACTACTATCAGGAGAACTGTCCGCTCCGGGTCGGTTTCTCCGATTATTCTGAGAAGCTCTTCCGTTTCCCCGTCCGTAAATGCGGAAAGGTCGGCAGAGTACCTTACGAAAACCTTATCCCCCATCATGGGAACTGCGTTTACCGCTTCTTCAAGGCTGTCAAGGTCGGCAGGCTCTCTTTTCGCCTTTTTCCCCTCCAGCGTGTAGGTGTTCCAGGACGCAATATCTGCGTCCTCGCCCACGGTTTGGGTCTGCGCCCTGCCCCCGTAAAACTTTTTCAGATATTCTTCTTCACCGTAAAAAAAATAAACGCCGGATAAGCCGTGCTTCAATTCCTGTCTGAACTCTGCTTCATTCATTTCGGGATTCCTTTCTCATGCCTTACCGGTTTATGGAGTTTATATGAGAGATAATTCAAAAGACGAGTATTATATGAACGCCGCATTACAGCTGGCAAAGGAGTGCGTTTCCACCGACGATGTGCCTGTGGGCGCCCTTATCGTGCGGCACGGGGAAATAATTGCCCGTGGGCGAAACTCCCGTGAAAAAGAGGGAGACGCCACCTGCCATGCGGAAACCGAGGCGATACGGGAGGCGTGCCGTGTTCTGGGCGGCTGGCATCTTACGGACTGCGAAATGTACGTTACCCTTGAGCCGTGCGCCATGTGCGCCGGAGCTATTGTTAACTCCCGAATAGACACCGTAATTATCGGAGCAAGGGAGCCGAAAGGCGGAGCCTTCGGCTCAGCCCTTGATATTACCGCCGCACCTCTAAACCACAAGCCAAAGGTTGTTTTCGGCGTTCTTCAGGAGGAATGCGCCGCAGTTCTCAGGGACTTTTTCCGCGAAAAACGTGCCAGGGGCAAGCGCTGGGGAAGTACAGTTTAGGGGGATTTTTGAAAAAATCCCCCTAAAACCCCCAAAAACTTTTAATAAGAAAAGTTTTTCAAGGTTTTTTGGGGTTCTTAGTACCTTTTTGCAAAAAGGTACTAAGCGGAGTGTGAGGCAGAGCCTCACATGCCGCTTTGTATATAGATTGTGCTCGGGTTTTCCCGGGCTTTTATCTGCTTCTGAGCAAATTAAGTGTTTTTTCAAAATATTCGGGAAGGGGAGCTTTTACCGTTACTCTCTCGCCCGTTGACGGGTGGGTAAAGCTAAGCTCGCCTGCGTGGAGGCACTGACCGTTCATAAGTCCGGGGTGCTGTTTTTCAAACTGCGACGGTCTGCCGTACACCGGGTCGAAAATCACGGGGTGGCCGATATGTGCCATATGGACTCTTATCTGATGTGTTCTGCCCGTTTCAAGCTTCAGGCGAACAAGGGTAAAGCCCCCCAGCTCCTCCACCGTTTCGTAATGGGTAACGGCTCTGCGCCCTCCCTCTTTTGCCACCGCCATTTTTTTGCGGTCGCTCGGGTGACGGGCGATAGGTGCGTCCACCGTTCCCCTTTCGGGGAGATTTCCCAAAACCACGGCATAGTACACCCTCGCCATGGAATGGTCCTCAAGCTGTGCGGCAAGGGACAGGTGCGCCGCATTATTTTTTGCGGCGGCGATAAGTCCGCTTGTGTCTCTGTCTATTCTATGGACTATCCCCGGCCGAATTACTCCGTTAATATCGGAAAGAGAATCTCCGCAATGATAAAGGAGTGCGGAAACCAGCGTTCCGCTTATATGCCCCGGGGCAGGATGCACCACCATGCCCTGAGGCTTATTTACGACGATAACGTCCTCGTCCTCATATGCCACATCAATAGGAATATTTTCCGGCACGGCGTCGCAGGGCTGAGGCTCCGGCAGTTCAACGGTGAAAATATCCCCCGCCGCCGCCTTATAATTTTTTCGGCACTCTGCGCCGTTTACGGTGACAGCGCCCTTCAAAAGAAGATTTGCGGCGGCGCTTCTTGTAATCTGCGCTTTCTCCGCCGCAAGCACGTCCGCACGCTTGCCTGCGTCCGCCTCCTCTGCCGTAAAGCTTACGGTGTATTCGTCAGTCTCCGTCATTTTGTCCGTCCGCCGCACTCTCGCCCGATGATAATGCCGCCGCTTTTGCTTCACGGCTTTCCTTCACCGAGCTTACAATAACATATACAATCAGTATTCCGCAGGCAACGCAAACAAAGGCATCCGCCACGTTGAACACGGCAAAGTTTACAAACTCCACCTCAAAAAAGTCCACCACGTAGCCGTTTACCGTTCTGTCTATCATATTGCCGATGCCGCCGCCCACTATCATTCCAAGCGCCGTTTTCAGCCACATATTTTTCGGCTTTGTGCGCCACATATACACGATTATGGCAACAATGGCAATAACGGACACCGCCATGAACACCCATCTGTGGTCTGCAAGCATACCGAAGGCGGCGCCTCTGTTTTTTATATAGGTCAGGTGGAACAGTCCGTCTATACACCGGACGGTCGCGCCCTCCGCAATATACTGCACCACCAGGTATTTTGAAAGCTGGTCAAGAATTATGACCGCAAGGCACACCAAAAGGCTGTATATCATCTGCGTCCTGCCTTTCTGCGGATTGTTTACTGTTCGGGATCGCTCATGGTCCCGTCGTCTTCGTTTATAAAGTCTGCAAGGAACTTATAATAATCGTCCTCTGCCACGCTGTCCTGCTGTGCTTTGTCTGCGTCCTCGGTATTTTCGTCCCGTACTTCGGTCTCAGGCTCCTCGGACAGCTCAGGCTCCGCCACAGCTTCTGCGGCGTCCTCCGCCTCTGCCGTAAATGCGTCCGAGAAAACGGAGCTTGCCTCAAAGGGATTTTCCTCGGGGTCATCCTCGCCCGCCGCTTCCTTTGAAAGCTCCTCGGCAATACCGTCCGCATTAAAATGAAGCTCCGCTTCTTTTTCTGCGCTGTCGCTGTTCTCCCCCGTTACAGACTCCTCGCTGAAAACAAACTCCTTGCTTTCTTCCGCTTCAAAGTCCTTAAAGATACTCTCCTGGGGATACTCGTCAAACTGGGGAAGTTCGACCTGCGGCTCCTCTGCCTCCTCAAACTCGTCTACTGCCTCGGCGACCTTGGAATAGTCGGGCTCGTACACAAAGTTTTCAGCCGTAGCCGCTATTGATTCGATCATGTCAATATGAGAGCTGTAAAGCGCGAAAAGCTGATCCTTAAAGGAGGCAACCTCGGCTCTTATTACGTCCACAGTATTCATTCTGTCGGCAATCTTCATATCCAGATCGGAAATCATTTCGCCGCAGCTCTCTCTCGTCTTGTCAAGGAGCGTGTCGCTTCGAGCCTTTGTGTCCATCATCATTTCAGCCGCCGCCCGCTTGGAGTCGGCTATATTTTGTCTCAGGCCGTTTTCCGCCTCCGAAAAGCGGCGGATAAGCCTTCTTGCCGCATCCAGCTTCTGCTCAAGCTCGCTGACACGGGATTTCAGATAAGTGTTTTTCGCTCTCAGATCGTCCAAGGTATTATCTACCTGCTCCGTATTATAGCCTTTTTTCTCGACGGTAAAATTATATTTTTCAGACATGATACCGTGCCTTTCCGCTTATGTGCTTCTCAAATATATTTTCTTGCCAGAACCCGGATTCTGCCCTTTTTGGTTTCATCCTCGGCTCTGTCTATTATAAACTTTCCGTAGCCTCTTACGGACAAAATATCTCCCGCCGCAAGGCGGCGGTCCGTATCGGAAAGCGGAAGATAATTTATCTCCGCCAGTCCCCCTGCGATTATCTGAGCCGCTTTTTCTCTGGAAACGCCGCAAAGCCCTCGGACAATTCCGTCCGCTCTGGGCGACGCCACCGTAAAGCTCAGCTCCTGAAAGCTTCTTTTCGGGGCAAAGTCCTCCCCCAAGTCGGCAAAGGAACATGAGACGGCGTCTCTCCCCGCTCTGCACAGCTGAGAAACGATATAATCGGCGCAGCTTTTTTCCGCAAAGACGTAAAAGCCGTTTCCGTCCGTAACAATATCGCCGAGGACGCTCCGCTTTATGCCCAGCGCCATAAGGGCGCCCAGCCAGTCTCTGTGGGAAAGCTGTGCATATCCGCTTCCGCGAAGCTCAAGGGGACACATAAACTCCCCCGCAATATCCCCGTTTCCGTATTCATCAAGGAGACGGAGAAAAAACCGTTCTCTTTCTTCGGAAAATGCGTTTTGGGGGACTACCCCGTCGGGAGAAAGCCAGCCCGGCAGAAAAATCGCCTTTCTGCGCTCGGCTCCAACGTATCCGCCCCAGAAAAACAGCCTATCCGACTGCCCTGCGGCTCTTTGCGCCTCGAAAATTATTCTTTGCTCCGCCGACGTCAAAAAAGACGAGGCGACCGCAGAATTTTCACTGCGTGCGGACAATTCCGCCGCTCTGAAAACCAGCAGCCGTCTTTCGTCATCTGTTATGCTTCTGCCTGTTCCGGTGTTGCTTTTCATGTAATTTTCCCCGGCACGTGAGAAGCACAAGCTCAATATTCGCCGAAATCGTCTTCTACTACGGGCGCCTCATTGGTCTGAGGTGCGGGAGCGGCCTTCTTTGCAGTCAGCTTTGCGTCTCCCACGTCCACGTTAGAAGGTGTGATAACGTATGCATTGGATGCAATCTTTTTAAGAGAACCGTCGATGGAATATGCCACGCCGGAAAGGAAATCGATAAGACGGCGGGCAGTTTCCTTATTGGTGTTCTCAAGGTTGAGAACAACGGTTCTTCTGGAAAGAAGATGATCTGCAATCTGCGCCACGCTGTCAAAGGACTCGGGCTTTACAACCTTCATTTCCAGAGCACTGCCGGACGAACCGGAGATGCTGATTCCGGATGCGCCGTAAGGTGCGCCGGAAGATACTGCGGGTTCGGGGTCTGCGGGATCGTCATAAGAGCCGAAATTTTCGGAATAGTATCCGTCATCGGCGTAGTTTTCGTCGTACACGTCTTCCTCCGCTCCGTTCATTCTTCTCTTGATGTTGTCAACAATACCCATTTTTTATTTCCTCCAAATTATTTGCTTTTCTTCATTATCAAACTATTTCTGAGGATAAAAGCGCTTTCCGAATATAGAACTGCCAACCCGGACCATGCCGGCGCCTTCTTCTATGGCAGCCTCAAAACTGTCGCTCATACCCATAGATAAGATACACTCTATTATATTATGCGATTTTTTTCCTAAAAAGTCAAGATATATTGCATATGTTTTCTCAAAATATTTTCTATATTCGTCATTTTTCTCACAAACGGGCGCCATTGTCATAATTCCCCGCACGTTTATTCCGGGAAAAGCGTCGATTTCCGAAATTGTTTCGTCCGCCGCCTCCGGCAAAATTCCGCTTTTGTTTTCCTCTCTGCCGATATTTATTTCGCAGAGAACGTCGGTAACTACCCCCGCCTCCTCGCTTCTGCGGGAGATTTCTCCGGCAAGGCGGACGCTGTCTACCGACTGAATCATATTGACCTTGCCGATAATGCTTTTTACCTTATTTGTCTGCAAATGGCCTATTATATGGAGGGGAACCGTGTTTTTCAGGTCATCGTATTTTGATAGAAATTCCTGAACCTTATTTTCCCCCACAGCCTTTAATCCCAGCTCGTTTACGGCATAAAGAATTTCCTCCGCGGGAACGGTTTTTGTGGCGGCAAGGAGTGTTACGTCCCCCTGTCCCGCATTTCTGCGGGCCTTTGCGTTTTCGATTTTTTCACATACCCTCAGGTAATTTTCCCTTATTTCTCTTTTTCTGCTTTCTTCCATAATTACCGCTTTTCCTGCGTGCAGGGCACGCAATCAGTTTCAGTTACTATATACTGCTGGGCAAGGCAAGTCCCTGTGCCTTCCAGCTTCTTTCTCAGATATTCCGTTATATAAAGATCCTCCACCGACGCTTCGGGAGAGTTTTTTCCGTGGCTGTGGCAGAGTATTATTTTGTCGGCGCAAAGAAGCTTCGCCCTGTCCGAAAGCTCCTTTGCAAAAGCCGACGGGTCCCTTACGCCGCCGGGCACATTCGCCCACTCCAGCACCCTGTCCTTTGGGGAAAGGTACATAACGTACACGCTCTCGTAGGGCTTTCCCAAAAACCTAAGATACACATACATTCGCCGTTTGAAATCGTTATTAAGTCCGGAGGATTCAATACCTTCGCAAATCATACGGCGAACCGTATCGGCGGAGAGCTTCAGCCCGCTTGCAGTTTTGTCTCCGACTCCCGGTATTTTCGTCAGCTCCTCACGGGAAGCACAAAAGATTTCCGTACCCCTGCACCTATCAAGAACCTCATGCGCTGTGGGATTTGTGTCCGCGCGGCTTATAAAGCTGTAAAGCAGCATTTCCAACAGCTGATGGGTTTCAAAAACCTCCTCGCCGTGCTTTTCGTATTTGGTTTTCATTCTTTTTCTGTGATTTAAGTGAGCGTTTTCCATAGTTATGAAGCTCCCTTTAGTTTATATATCTTCACATATCCGCTTTGGACTTCAAGCGTATAATCGTCGTCCATTGCCTCATACATCTTTTTCGTATGCTCGTCTCCCTCGTATCGGGTGTCCACCACGTAGTAATCCGTCTTTTCGTATTCCCCGTAATAATCGGGGCAGGTATGGAGCTCGTCAATATAGCTTAAATGAGGCATTATAAACCCGTACGCCGTAACTGATGCGTCACGGGGAATCGTTTCAAGCGCCCTGTCGGTTTCGGCATATTCCTCGCTGTGCTCCGAGTATTTTGTCAGGTATCTCTCCGCTTTGGGCAGGGTGAGCGACACGGTGAAAACGGTGCATAAAACCAGCATTGAGACTACGGCAAAGCGTCTGTTTTCCGGCTTCCAAGATGACAGGCACAGGAAAGCGGAAAATATCATCAGCGCCGCCGTTCCGTAGGTGTACTGATAGTCCACGTTAAACTGGTACATCCATGCGGGAACCAGATTTATTATCAAAAGCGGCACCAAAAGCAGAAAATTTGCGCCCTTTTTGTGGGCAAAGGGGAGAAACAGCAAAGGCACTCCCGTCCACAGCACAAATTCCAGCTTTTGCCCCGAATAGGTAAGCTCCCTGAAGCTTTCCGTATCCGCACCGCTGAAAACTTCTTTTATTAAGTAGCCCACGTCAAGAAAGCAGGTTTTTATAACGTCTGCAAGACCGCCGTCACCTGAGTACAGATTATCAAATCTGCCCGTCATTATTTCGCCGCCGCAGAGCATTATTATTCGGCAGGCTATAAAGAAATATCCGACGCTTGCAACCGCAAGAATCAGAGCAAACACTCTGTCCCGTTTTGTAAACAGCATCCACAAGGCTATTGCCAGAACGTAAATAAATGCGTCTTCTTTTACAAACAGCACCAAAGCGCAGAAGACCGCCGCCCCCGCCCGTTTGTTTTCAAGAATGAACCACAGGGCATAAAGAATGAGAACGGACAGAAATTTATTTTCGTGAAAATCGTAAAAGGCGCCGTTTGCCATTGTGGGGAAAAGCAGATAAACTGCCGCCGCCGCAAGGGACACTTTTTCGGAAAGCCCCAGAGTGCGGCATATTCTGCGCAGGGGGAACACGCCCAGCCCCGTTATTACCGCCTGCGCTCCCAAAAGGTACAATGGGGAGCGGAACAGATAATATCCCGGCAAAAGAAGATAAAAAATAGGTGAAAAATGTACTGCAAAATGGCTGACGCTTCCCGCTCTTTCAACAGTGGTGGTGGGCAGACCCGTTTTCGCCATCTGCTCGAACATCTGTGCGAAAATTCCGAAATCGTAGGTTGCGTGGGAATAAGATTTATATTTTGCGGCGGTACACACAAAAACCGCCGCCGCATACAGAACGAACATTCCCGCCGTAATAAAGCCTGCCGCCCTTCGGGAAATTTTAATTTGGGAAAGCCCCGTTTTATCCCCATCCGTTGCGTATTTTACAACAGGGATAAGCACTGCCGCAATTCCCAGATTGAAAAATATATCTCCCGAATGCTGACTTACCAGCACAACGGAAAATGCAAGAGACAGCAAAAGAAGGCTCCACGCAATAATTCTTTTCGTTTTCAGCCGGCAGGATAGCACCGTAAGCAAAGCAAAAACCGCCGCAAAAATTAATGCGGAGGGAAGAACCGAGCTTTGACGGACATAGTTCAAATCCGTAAAATCCCCGCACGCCGCAAACAAAAGAGAAGCGGCTGTGAAGGCGGCACAAAGGGCGGCAAAAACATCTGCCGCACCGAGACCGTATTTACAGAATATCCGTTTCATGGGGTAGCTCCTTTTTTACAGTATTGCTCCCTTTATTCCGTTTATATCCTTTAAGTCAAACAGGTAGGAAATATAGCTTTCGGGGCAGGGAATAAATTCTCCGCCTCTTATCATTTCAATAATTTCGTCCTTCGTGGCATAGCGGGCGTCCGCCACCTCTTCGACCTGCAATTTCAGGCTGTTTACATCTACGTCGCCCAAAAGAAGGTACACGTCGTCAAAGCCGGGGAAGAAATTTACGGTAAGATTGGGTCGGCAGCCCTCAAGGCTGATTTTTACACCCAGCTCCTCCTCTACCTCTCTTTGCGCCGCTTCCCTTGAGTTTTCCCCTGCCAGCGCACTGCCGCCCACGGAAACGTCCCAGTAGCCCGGCCAGCCTTTTTTGTCGGCGCTTCGGCGCTGTATAAGCATTTCGCCGCGCGGGTTGAAAATACACACATGGACTACCGTATGGTACTGTCCCGGCATCATCTTGTCGCCCCGGCGCACGGTTTCTCCGGTTTTAATCCTGTCTATATCGTATACGTCCCAAAGCTCCATAAATGTTCCTTTCTGCGTTTTTTCGCAAAAATCCTTTTTCGCCCCTTAAAACTTGCTAACGGGCGAAACCGCGTTCAAATCCTCGAAGGACAAAATGTCCGAGAGGATATAGTTTGACACAAACATTCCCGCAGGAGTAAGGGCAACTCCCTCTCCCGTTTCTCTCATATATCCGTGTTTAATATAAAAGCTCAGCTTTTGCCCGTACATTTCACGGAAATCACAGCCGAATTTCATATAAAACTCACGGAAGGATATGCCTTTTTTCAGCCTCATTCCCAGCATCAAATACTCGCCCATGCCGGCTCTGCCCGAAATTTCCTCCAGATTTTCCGTTATCCCTGCGGCGTCTGATATGTTTTCCACGCCCTTAATATATCTTTCAATATTCCTGACGAAGGAATATCTGCTGTTGTTGAAGAACGAATGCGCCGCAGGTCCGAAGCCCAAATACTCCTCGCAGTTCCAGTATCTGAGATTGTGCCTTGACGCCTTTCCTTCTTTTGCAAAATTGCTTATCTCGTACTGCATATAGCCTCGCCGCTCCAGCATGGACACGGCTTTTTCGTACATGGCGTATTCCGTATCCTCGTCGGGGAGGGAAAGAGTGTCCCGGATTTTGGCAAATCTTGTTCCCTGCTCAATTTTCAGGTTATAAAGGGAAATATGCTCCGGACGAAGCCTTGTAACGTAGTCAATACTGCGAAGCAGGCTTTCCACGGTTTGAAGCGGTATTCCGAACATTAAATCCACGCTGATGCTTTGGATTTTCGCCTGTCTCGCCGCCTTAAAGCACTCCTCGAATTCCTCTCTCGAATGTATTCGGGACAGAGCCTTCAGCTCCCCCCTGTCGGCGGACTGCAAGCCTATGCTTACTCTGTTTACCCCGTGGCGGCGAAGCCTTGAAAAGATTTTTTTGTCCGCCGTGGCGGGGTTTGCCTCTATGGTGATTTCCGCCGTCTTTGACACCCTGAAATTTTTCTTTATGCTGTCAAGTATTTTGCAGAGAAGCTTTACGGGGAGCACCGTAGGCGTTCCGCCGCCTATATACACGGTATCGACGGTTCTGTCCTTTGCGGCGTCTTTGTAATACGCCATATGGGAGCACAGCGCCGCCGTATATCTTTCAAAGATTTCCTCCCCTCCGGGAACGAAGGAGTAGAAATCACAGTAAGCGCATTTGCTTTGGCAAAAGGGAATATGTACGTATATTCCCAGCTTTCCGTTTCCGGTCAATAACATACATTTTCCTCCTTTGACCGAATTAGTTTTTGAAGGGGATTTCCTGCACCTGTGCGATTTTTTCCTCGTTTATCTTGCAGGGGTACTCCGATTTCAGGGCGGCGAGCTTTTCTTTATAGCCATCCGTTGCCGCAAGGCTTTTCGCCTCGTGAAGCCATGCGGCTTCTCCCGGCTCCTCGTACAGAACTATATACGCTTCCCCGCCGGGGGATATTGCCAGCCCCACGTCCCCGACCTTTCTTTCGTGGTCGAAAACCCAGCCTTGCATAGCCTTTATACAGCTTTGCCTGTCGATATTTTCAAGGCTCTCCGAGCCGTATCTTTCCGAAAGCTCCTCAAAAACGTCCCTTGACATAACCCCTTCGTACTTGTCGTAAATTCCCTGAGCCTCCGCCTTATCCCCGAAAAGGATATATTTTACGTTTCGCAACGGTTCGTCGTCCCGGTAAAGCACCTCGTTATAGGGGTTTTCCTTGTCCTTTGCGGACAGTATCATGGTAACGGTTATCTGTCCCGTGGACTGCTCCTTTGTATGAATGTCAAAGGCTCTCCTGCCCTCCTCGAAAGCCCATATACTTAGCTCCGATCCCGGAATATAGCTTTCGCCGTAAACTGTTTTTTCCGCCGTGAGCCGGTCTATTTCCTCTGAAAATTTTCCGTAGTTGCCCTGAAAATTCAGCTCTGTTATGGTGTCCCTCACCGCATAGGTAAAGGTTTCACGGTCATATGCGGACATAAGCCTTTCCACATTTTCCTTTGGAACGGTTATTTTTATATAATCGTATCGGAGCATGGAGGAGGGGTTTTTCTCGTAATAGCTTTCGCACTCCTTTTCCGACACGCTTGTGTTCTCTTTCAGATATTTTCCGTACTGCTCGGAAAGCTCCTTTAACTGAAGGCACTTTTCCGCAGTATCACGGGTAACGCCCTCTCCGAAATTTGCAGAGAGATATTCCTCCGTAGTCATAAAGGAGGCTTTTGCGTCCTTATCGTGCTTTTCCAGGGCTCTTTCCACATTCTGCTCTCCCTCCTCGGACAGCTCAACGCCCTCGCTCTGTGCGCCGTTTGCCAGCGCCAGCATTTCCTCAAGCCTTGCTTTCAGCAGAGAGGATAAATAATCGTACCAGCTGCTCCCGTCGCTTCGGAGCTGACTGCTGAGAGGTGCGGAGGTGTCAAGCCCCGAGGACTTTACGTAATCTGCGTGTTCCTCCGCAAAAGAACGGTAAAAGGAATTGAACATATAGGAGTACATTTCCTCTGTTACCGTTATTTTATCCGCTTTCATGCAATAGTTACCCGACGCCTTTGCGCAGCCCGGCGCCGACAGCACCAATACTGCCGCCAGCAAAAGGGCAGGGAGCCTTCTTTTTTTCATGTTTTTTCCTTTATACGTCTTTCATGCTTCAAAACGGGGGCTGCGAGCAGCCCCCGTTGGATTTCTCGGTATTTATCCGTTTGCGCTTGTGTCGGCAACGTAGCTCATATCAACTTCCTTAATGAGCTTTGATACCTTTTTGTCAATATCGCTGACTGCATACTTTTCTGCAAATGCGTCGTATTCTTTCTCACAGGCGTCGTTCACAAGATAGCTGTTTGCGCTTGCCTGCCATTTCAAATCTCCGTCGCCTACGAAGTAAACTACATAGTAGCCCTTTTCCTCGTTGTGGATTATCTCGCAGTCGCCTGCTTTTCTTTCGCTGTCGTTGAGCCATTCGTCAACCTCATCGCAGAGAACGCCCTTGTCCGCGTTTTCAAGGAGTCCGCCCTCGTATCTGCCGTCGCCGTACTTATCCTCTGCGGCAAGAGCGGCGAAGTTTTCCTCGGTTGCGTTGCTCTTATACTCCTCCATAACGTTGTCGGCAAAGGTCTTTGCCGCATCGTCCTTGCCCAAATCGGCTATCAGAGCGGGAATATAACGGTAATTCTTCAGAGTATAGGTGTCACGGTACAGGCAAGCGGAGCCGATGTCGGACTGCTCTGCAGGGAGAATCATGTATACCGCAAAGGAGGTGTCCTTTTCGTCGGTATATGTTTCATATCCCGTTCTTGCGTCGTCGAACAGCCACTTGTTAACGTCGCTTTCCGAATAGGTTGCGCCGGTTTTGAGACAGCCCTCAACAAGTGCGTCTATATCAACCTTGCTTTCCTCGAGAGCCGCCTCGTCCATATCCTTATACTTATCGTTTCTCAGATAATTTTCAACATATGCGGTAAACTCTTCCTTGGTGGTTGTTGCCGCAAGCTGTGCCGCCAGACCCTTGAGACGCTCCGCCTCTGCCTTGTCTGCAGCGGATGCCGCTTCCTTTTCCTCGTCGGTTGCGTCGTCTTTTACAGTCGTTGCGGTTACGGAGAAGGTATAGGTAAGATAGTCAACCTTGCGGAAGGTATCCTTGTTCTCGTCATAGTATTTGTCCCAGTCCGCCTCGGTAAACTCACAGCGGTTTGCAAGCTCCTGTGAGTAGTGCGCCGCAGTTTCGGAGAGAAGCATACATTTGCGGACAACCTTTTCGGTAACACCGGTTCCGTAAATTGCCTTCAGGAAATAGTCAAAGGTCACGTTGTTACTCTGTGCCTGAGATTTCATTTCGTCAATGGTTTTCTCTACTTCCTCGGCGATTTCATCGTCCATATCGAACTTATCGTCTGCCTTTGCCGCCTCGCAGAGAACCATGTAACGCTTGACGGTTTCCTGCGTTTGCGTCATGAAATAGTCAAACCAGGTCTGGCCCTCGCCGGTGGTCTGGTCTCTCAAATCCTTGGTAACATCAAGGCCGGTGTACTGCAAATATGAGCTGTACTGTCCCACAAAGTTACGGTATGTATTGTTGAAGAAGAATGCAAGCATGGGGGAGGTGACCTTGTTGTTTTCGCTTTCGGTTGCGGTGCTTGTGGAATTCGG